>JAYVVD010000373.1:0-6674 GCA_043787295.1 Ferruginibacter sp.
GAAAAAAGAAATGTAAAAAGAGGTTTGGCAACAACAATAGTATTTGTTTTAATTCTACTTTCATTCATCTCAATCGGAGTATTTGTAGGTCCAAAAATAAATACTCAGATATCAGTTTTAATAAGCAATCTCCCGTTATACGCAACACAGGCTTCCACTACAGTCAGTTCCTGGTTCAGCGAATATCCTGATCTGCAGAAAGAAATTAAACTCGATCCTACCAAGCTTTCTTCCCTGTTACCATCCCTGCCAAAAACTTTAATGCAGATGGGCTCGCTCTCTCTCTCCATTTTAGCACAGGTGCTAGTTGTTATTGTATTCATCAGCATGGTCGCTTATATGGTTACAAACCCTCAACCTTTGTTTGAATTATATCTACTGGGTTTTCCTCCTGCAAAACGTGATAAAGCTACAGTGGCATTCACACGCATTTCAATGATGATAAGTGGATGGATGAGATCTATATTAATTGGCGGAATTATTAATGCTGTAGCGGCGACTATTTTTTTAAACATAATGGGTGTGCCCGGTGCATTTGTTTGGGGAGCGCTTGCATTTTTTACAGAGTTTATTCCCAGAATAGGTTTTTTTATTAAAGCCATACCACCTGTTTTAATAGCACTTTCGGTAAATGGTACAACGGCTATTTGGGTAGCAGTTTTTTATCTTGCTACAGATGAGTTGATGGCAGATTTTATTATGCCAAAAGTTCGCTCCAATACAATGAAAATTCATCCGGTTTCAATACTTTTTGCCGTAATGGCAATGGGTGTGGCTTTCGGTTTTATTGGTTTATTGCTGGCCACTCCGCTGGCAGGCATCATAAAAGCTTATTACGAAGTATTTTGGGTAAATAAATTTGAAGATGATAAATTAATGAGTCAGCGTATTGAAATTATGATGTATCCCAATGGTGCTCCCGTAAAAAAAATAGTTGCCGAAGATTAGTGGTTAGTGATTCCCTGCAATAACAGAAAAGTTTTCTCATCGAATTTATATTGCGGTGTATTTACATCAAAAAATTGTCCTTTCACAATTTTACCTATCTTCAAAAAAAATAGATGTAAATGCTGGTAAAAACCTTTGGCAGTGCTGTGTATGGTGTTGAAGCAATAACAATAACAGTTGAAGTAAATGTTACCAACCAGGGGCAACATTATTTTATTGTAGGTCTTCCTGATAATGCAGTAAAGGAAAGTTTGCAAAGAGTAGAAAGTGCTATAAAAAGCAATCATTATTATATGCCACGCACCAAACTGGTGGTTAATCTTGCTCCCGCAGATATAAAAAAAACAGGCTCTGCATTCGATCTTCCTATCGCCATTGGTACGCTTGGTGCTACCGAACAAATTGAAAACCCTGAGCGACTGGAAAAGTTTGTAATAATGGGTGAGTTAAGTTTAGATGGCGAAGTTCGTCCAATCAAAGGCGCATTGCCTATTGCTATACAGGCCCGCAAAGAAGGTTTTGAAGGATTGATATTACCATTGGCAAATGCCCGTGAAGCTGCTATGGTAAATAACTTAAAAGTATTTGGGGTTACACATATAAATGAAGTAATAGAATTTTTTAAAGATGAAAAAACACTGGTACAAACTGTTGTAGATACCCGTGCCGAATTTGCAAATGCACAGAGCGATTTTGAAATAGATTTTTGCGATGTGAAAGGGCAGGAAAATATAAAACGTGCATTGGAGATTGCGGCGGCTGGTGGCCACAACGCTATACTGATTGGTCCTCCCGGTGCTGGCAAAACCATGCTGGCAAAAAGATTGCCTACTATTTTGCCACCACTTAGTTTGCACGAAGCATTAGAGACAACTAAGATACACAGCGTTGCGGGCAAGCTTCCCGAAAATGCAACTATAGTAAGCAAGCGACCTTTTCGCAGTCCACACCATACAATTTCTGATGTGGCATTGGTTGGCGGCGGCGGCAACCCGCAACCCGGCGAAATTTCTTTGGCGCACAATGGTGTATTGTTTTTAGATGAATTACCCGAGTTTAAAAGAACAGTGCTTGAAGTAATGCGCCAGCCAATGGAAGAGAGAAAAGTAACCATTAGCCGTGCAAAAGTTGCACTGGATTTTCCTGCAAGTTTTATGCTGATTGCATCTATGAACCCCTGCCCTTGCGGTTATTTCAATCATCCGGAAAAGGAATGCAGTTGCGGGCCCGGTATTGTACAAAAATATTTAAGCAGAATATCAGGGCCACTTCTTGATAGAATTGATTTGCATGTGGAAGTTACACCTGTTGCTTTCAGCGAAATGCAATCCTCCAAAGAATATGAAAAAAGTGAAGTTATACGTGCAAGAGTAATTGCTGCAAGAGAGATACAGGCAGAACGTTACAAACAAAATACCGGGGTTTATGCCAATGCGCAAATCAGCAGCAAAACATTAAAGGAAGTTTGCGTTATTTCTACTGCGGGTGCTAATTTATTAAAAATTGCAATGGAGAAATTAAATCTTTCTGCCCGTGCCTACGACCGCATCTTAAAAGTCAGCCGCACCATTGCTGATCTTTCAGCAAGTGCAGATATTAAACCTGAGCATCTTGCAGAAGCAATACAGTACCGCAGTTTAGACAGAGAAGGCTGGGGAGGATAAAAAATTTTACCTATGAAATTTTATTTTAAAAATATTTTTTTTAGCCGGGCAAATACAAAGCACCAATCAACATTTGTGGCGTCGCACATTTCGTCTTCAGTTTTAATTTGGCTTTTATTATGCAATAAATCTGCACCTTTTTTTTCAGTAAAATTTATTTTATTGTAACGTCATCAATTATTGGCAAAGCTTTTTCTTTTCGCTTTTTCCTCAGCATCCAGATTTCACCTTTATCTCGAGTAGGTACCTGATCTCCAATTAATTTCCCCCAGGGTTTCATTTCAGGTAATCTGTCAAATATAATTTTTAAAATAGCCAGAAAAGGAATAGATAAAAACATACCTGCCACACCCCATAAAGCCCCACCAAGCAAAACAACTACCACAGAAAAGAAAGCATTTATTTTTACTCTTGATGAAACCAGAAAGGGAACCAAAAAATGATTGTCAATAAATTGGATTATTCCATATGCAGCAAGTATTAATAACTGTGTTGTAAAACCATCTTTTGTAACGGATGCAATAATGATGGGTAGTATAATTGCTATAATCCCACCTATGTAAGGGAGCATATTTAACAGTGCTCCTAAAACTCCCAATAAGATCGCATACTGAACACCCAAAATAAGCAGAGCAACTGTATTTAAGACAGCCACAACCAGAGCTTCCAGTAATAGACCCACCATATAACTTTGAATAGCAGTTTTGGTTTCTGTCAATACATCTGAAACTTTTTCAGAATTTTCTTCTGCAAATAATTCATGAAAAAAGTTTACAATTAATTTCTTGTAAAACAATAGAAAGAATACATAAACAGGCACCAGAAAAATAAGGCCTAACGTTCCTAAAAAACCTCCTAATGCAGTTCCAAAAAAAGATTTGCTGCCATTAAGTGCATCGCTTATTGTTTTCTGTTGTTTGGCTACAGGCACATTAAATTTTGCGGCAATCCAGTTATGCAAACTCATTAAGTGTTCATTAAATTTTTGTTTAAGCACAGGCAGGTTATCTCCAAAATGCATTATTTGTGAGCTTATAAAATAAAGTATACCACCAACAACTAAAATAGCAAGTGAAAGCGCTAATACAATAGCAAGAATTCTTTTAACTCCAATTTTTTGTAATTTATTTACCAGTGGGTTTAAAAGAATAGTAATAATTAAGGCAAAAGCAATTGGAACTAGTATACTTTTAAGTGTAAACAAAGCAAAAGTGAGCAGCATAAGCCCAAAAAGAATGACAGTACTTTTTAAATAAAAAGGGTATTGCTTTGTAGAAATGTTCATGTAGTTATTTTGATAGCATTAAATTAAAATAATTATTTGAATTTAAAAGAAGAGCAACATAAATGCCAAATAAGCATTCAAATTAAAACTATTGTATAACATCCTTGTCTTTCCGTCATTTTTTACGAAGTTGCACCCAATTTGATGTTCCAACAAGAACATTTCTGCATCATCTTAATTTTTACAATGAAAATATTATTAAAGTATCTGAAACCTTATAAAGGGTTGATGATTTTTACGCTTTGTTTGGCAGCCATTAATATCAGCTTTTCACTGATTGATCCAATAATTCTCGGCAAGCTTGTAAACCTTGCAGGTGAGCATCAAAAGCCCGGCAGCGCTATGAGCAGTCATGATTTTTTCTTCTCCTTTTCTAAACCATATTATGGTGTAGCAGCTTTGCTTATTGCTTCAATAACTGTAGCCATGGTGAGTAGAATTGCAAAAGCTTTTCAAGATTATTTTTTAACTACCATTACCCAAAAATTTGGCGCAACTGTTTTTACAGATGGTTTACAACATGCCATGAAACTTCCTTATCAAGACTTTGAAGATCAGCGCAGTGGAGAAACATTGAGTATACTTTCAAAAGTTAGAATTGATACTGAAAAATTTATAGCCGCATTTATCAATATACTTTTTCCGGTGGTAGTAGGAATTATTATAGTAGGGGTATACTCTACAAGAATTGATGCTAAACTTCCTTTCATTTATTTTGGCGGAATTATTCTTTTAATAATCATTACAAATCTTTTAAGCAAAAAAATAAAATCTATTCAAAAAAGAATTGTTGCAGAAACAACTTCCCTCGCCGGAGCCACTACAGAATCTCTGCGAAATATTGAATTGGTAAAAAGTCTTGGCCTTACCGGTCAGGAAGTACAGAGACTAAATAAAAATACCTTTAAAATTCTTGGATTAGAATTGAACAAAGTAAAGCGCACCCGAACCATCAGTTTTATACAGGGCACTTTTGTAAATACACTGCGCCAGATAATTTTATTTATGCTCATGTATCTGATCTTTAAAAATGATATGAACGCAGGCCAGTTGGTGACGATGCAGGTTTTTTCATTTTTCGTTTTTGGCCCGTTGCAGGAAATAGGTAACATCATTGTTTCTTACAGAGAAGCAGAAGCTTCTTTAAATAATTTTGATTTATTGATGATGAAAGCTCCAGAACCTACAGCTGCAAATCCTACACATATTGGTTTTATTAATTCGCTGCATTTTGATCATGTTGGTTTTAAACACCAGACAGCTTCTGTAAAAGCAATTGATGATATAAGTTTTACTGCAAACATTGGTGAAACAGTAGCGTTTGTTGGCCCATCAGGAAGTGGTAAATCTACCTTAATGAAATTACTTGTAGGCTTATACCGACCACAAACAGGAAAAATATTATACAACGGAATTGATGAAAACAACATCAGTTTCGAAGACCTTCGCAGTCAGGTAGGTTTTGTAACACAGGATACAAATTTATTCAGCGGCAGCATAAGAGAAAACTTAGCATTTGTAAACCCGAGCGCAACCGAAGCAGAAATGAATGAAGTATTGGTAAAAGCTAGTGCCACCAATCTTTTGGCAAAAGCAGACAAAGGGTTGGATACGATGTTGGGAGAAGGTGGTTTAAAATTATCTGGTGGCGAAAAGCAAAGAATATCCATTGCCCGTGCACTAATACGCAAACCAAAATTGCTCATTTTTGATGAAGCAACTTCTGCATTGGATTCGCTTACCGAAGAAGAAATTACAGATACCATCAGAGAAATTTCAGCTTTAAAAGAACAGATAACTATTTTGATTGCGCACAGGTTAAGCACCATTATGCATGCAGACAGAATTTATGTATTAGAAAAAGGCGAAGTGGTGGAAACCGGAACACACGAATCGTTGCTGGAAGAAAAAGGATTATATTATGCAATGTGGCGCCAACAGATTGGAGAAAGAAAAAAATTAACTGCAAAAGTTTAAACCAATGGATATTATAAACCTTGTGGGAGCCGCTGGTGGCATTGTATCTTCCATAACTTTTTTACCGCAGGTAATAAAAATATGGAAAACAAAATCTGCAAAAGATTTGAGCATGGGTACTTTGTTATTTTTAATATTGAATGTTTTTTTATGGTTGCTTTACGGAATACTTACAAATTTATACCCCATCATTATCACAAATGGCATTGTACTTTCAATGGTATTTATCATGGTTTATTTTAAGCTTACTTTTAAGCAATAAAAAAATAAAATGGAAACAGAAAACAGTATGCCCAAGCCAAACAGACTTTGGAGCATGCTTACGATGAAATGCCCAAGGTGCAGGCGGGGAGAAATGTTTTCCAATAGAAGTGCTTATAGCAAATTATCATTAAAACATATTTTTGCCATGCCAGAAAACTGTGCTGAATGTGGGCAAAAATATGATATGGAACCAGGCTTTTGGTATGGCACAAGTTATGTAAGTTATGCACTCACTGTAGCTTTATCTGTTGCTACATTTGTAGCTTGGGTTGTATTAATTGGTGTATCCGTAAAAGATGGAGATCATAGAATTTATTGGTGGCTTGGTATAAATGCTCTTATATTAATTTTAGCACAACCATGGCTCATGCGAATAAGCAGAGTACTATATATTCGCTTTTTTGTGAGCTATGATAAAGATTATAAAAAAACAAGCCCAACTAAATTTAAATAAAATGACAAAAAAGAGAGGTCATAAAAAGCCTTTTTTTTTCTGAAAAACATTCTTATCCTTTTTTAAGATTTATATTTATAGG
>JAYVVD010000374.1:0-2587 GCA_043787295.1 Ferruginibacter sp.
AAACTTCCATACATAGGCAAATATTTTGTGCAGAAAAAAATAAATACAGGTGCGTAAAATTCTTCTGTATATTTTAAAACGGCCGTTATTATGGATCGGTATTCGTCTGCACCTCAAAAACCCATTGTTTTTAAATCACTCTCAGATTTGTTTGCAACTTCGGAAGATGAAAGCAATGAGAAAGTAAAATATCTTAATGTAACTTATGAAGAAGCAAAATTTATCATTTTTAGCGACCAGCATAAAGGCGACAGAAGTACAGCGGATGATTTTAAATTGGCTGAAGATAATTACAGCGCTGCTTTAGATTTCTATTTTACAAACGGCTTTACATTTATCAACTTAGGCGATAGCGAAGAACTATGGAAATTTAGTGTTGATAAAATTTTACCGGCAAACGAAATTATTTTAAAAAAAGAAGCTGCATTTCAACCTGAAAGGTTTTATAAAACTTTTGGTAACCATGATTTAATATGGAAAAACAAAGCAGATGTTTTTATATGGTTGCGAAAATATTTTACCATGCCGCTGGTAATCAATGAAGGCATCTTGATTAAAATAAAAACTGTCGCAAACGAAATAAAAGTGTTTTTAACGCACGACCATCAGGGCGATAACATGAGCGATAACAATGCTTTCAGTACATGGGTGGTGGCGCATCTTTGGCTACCTTTGCAACGTTATTTAAATATCAATATCAATACGCCAAGCAATGATTTTTCATTAAGGAATGAGCATAATGTTATGATGAGTGAATGGAGTGGCGCACAAAAAAAACTGCTCCTTGTAACCGGCCACACACATGTGCCGGTGTTTGCTTGCGAAAGATATTTTAATCACCCGTCAAATAATATTCCCGGTAAAGAACAAAGTCTTATCAAGCCATCTTATTTTAATACTGGCTGCTGTTGTTTTGATGATGGAGACATAACAGGAATTGAAATTGAAGGCGGTTATATCAGGCTAATAAAATGGCATGAAGTAAATAAGGTTATATCCAAAAAAATACTGGAAGAGAAACTGTTGGAAGAACTATTGAACGATTTGTAACTTAGTTTAAATATTGCTGCATTACTGCGTATAAAACTTTTTCTTCGGGCTTTGTAAAAAGAGAATCATTGGCAGCGTTTAAATAATGTCTTTTAAAAGCTCCTACAGCGTTTTGCAAATTCTTTACATCGTATCCAATAATTTTTAAGGCATATTTTATATTGAAATTGGTTGGCAGAGTTAAACCGGTAGTATCACCGTACCAAAGCCCAAAACCGTTTTCTGATAATGCTTTCCATGGAAAGAGTAACCCCGGATCAACTTTACGTGCAGGCGCAACATCGCTGTGACCAATAAAATTTTCAGCAGGAATATTGTATTCTTTTTTTACAAAAGCTAAAACACCCAACAAAGTGTTTATTTGCGCAGTTGAAAAACTATCGATACCATTATTATCAATTTCAATACCGATGGAGTTTGAATTTACATCACTATTATTTCCCCATTTACTAACCCCTGCATGCCAAGCCCGTAAATAATCATTCAGCATATGGTACAGTGTTCCATCTTTACAAATTACATAGTGTGCACTCACCTGTGTAGCAGGCTTGGTAAAGGTTTGCAGCGTTTGCTCGCAACTGTTTTGCGCTGTGTAATGTAGTACGACAATATTGGGTTTTCTTATTCCAAAGTTGGTGGTATAGGCATTAAAGGATGGGTTTTTTAAAGAATCGGCTGCAATTAAATTTAAGGGTGTAGCGGTTATTTTTTTTGCAAATGATTTTGATTGTTTTGCATATGCTTTTTTTGTAGTGCTGTACGGTTTGGGACTGCAGGAATAAAACCCAAATAGAAAAATTATTAAACTAATCTCGGATATCTTCACATTAGGAAATTTATTTACAGTTAATTTTATTGTAGGCATGCTTTACTTCAAAGTTTAGTGCATGTGGAAATTTAAAAACTGCGGTATCGTTTTTCATTTCAATATCACCATAACCTTCGGCAAAAGAGTTGTTGCTTATTTCAAAAACAATTTGCCTGACAGAAGTTTTTCCTTCTGATTGAAATGTATAATAGCCTTCTGCCCTGTTACCTTTTTTAGTTAAACTGACATTGCCCTTATTGCTGTCTTTATCTTTTCGTTTATAGTTGAGTGTGCCATTAAATACATCACTGTTTTGCTCAATTTTCATAAAAGCGGTATCGTTGGAAATAATCATTTCGTAACATCCATTTAAAGATGCAGGCTCAGAAATTTTTGGTATTGATTCAGGCCGGGTTTCTTTTTTTTCATTAACTCTTTCTGTACAAGAAAAGAATATTAATGCTATAATTATAGCCGGTAAGTATGTTTTCATATTTAAGATTTACAAAGTAACTATTATAAAATTATGCCAATTGCGGCATATGCTTTAAACAATATCTTAAAACACAGTTTTATGAAAAATATAAATGATAACGAAAATGATTATTCGATAACAACTACTGAAAACGCAATGCTGGATGAGATTTTACAAAGTGATCCTTTATCTAATAATGAGATTAATTTAAAAAGTACCGAACTCGACGATGTGGATGATGATGGAGATTTTTT
>JAYVVD010000375.1:0-2153 GCA_043787295.1 Ferruginibacter sp.
GCAGAAACCACAAACTACAAACAGTTATCACTCCTATAGATTAAGCCTTCTGTTAGCAACATTTAACAAATTCTTTTCATCCTGTTGAATGTATATTCGCAGCGGTAATGAAAAAACTACTGGCCTTTATAATACTCCTTTGTCACATGAACTATTCCATGTTTTTACCCCAAGTGGCGGAGCAGGATACGTATGATGCTAATGGGCAGCAAACAGATGATATTAATAGTGTGGCCGAATACATTCAGGTAGCTTTGGGGTATGATCATACAGCTGATGATGAAGATGATGACAGCGGGCAAAATTTTCACCTCGCTAAAACTTTTGAATATTTTTATCAGCAAATTCCTATTGCCCGTGAACGTGCAGAATTTGTGAAATTATCAAAACCGCTTTTCTCTGAATACAAAGAACACCCTCTCCAAACTGTAACTACGGAAGTTGTTACACCTCCGCCGGACGCTGCTTAACATTAGCAGTTAATTAAAACTTTTTTTATTAAATCCATTTGCCGGCTGTAAATACCGAAAGTATGCGGCTTGCAATTATATGAACGTACTCAATCGTTCCTAATTAATTTTTTTATAATGAAACATACATACCGAAAGCCTTCAGGCTTTTTGGTAATACTGTTATTTTGTGCTTCACAATTAAAAGCACAGGATACTCTTCGTATTACCTTACCCGAAGCTGAGAAAATCTTCCTGCAAAAAAACCTTTCATTGCTGGCTGCAAAATATAATATCGATGCAAACAAAGCACTGATACAACAGGCAAAGTTGTGGGATAATCCGATGTTGAATACAGACCAGAATGTCTATGACGGTGCAAAAGGCGATGGTAAATTTTTTGCACATACTGCAAATCGAGGAACCTTTTATGTACAACTTACCCAACTCATACGCACTGCAGGCAAACGAAATAAGCTGGCACAATTAGCTACCGATAATACTGCACTTGCATCAGAACAATTTGATGATGTGATGCGCAACCTGCGTTATGCTTTAAGAAATGATTTACTCGAAATAAATCATCAGCTGAAAATTAAGAAAGTATATGATGGCGAAATAACAGAACTAAAAACGCTTATTACAGGTATGGATGCTGAACTAAAAGCAGGCAATGTAGCATTGAAGGACAATATGCGATTGAAAGCGCTGCTGTTTAGTTTGCAAAATGAATTGGTAAATGTAGAGTCGGTTATATTGCCCATACAGGCAGAAATAAGACAATTATTACAACAGAAAGAAAGCAATTTTACAGTACCGGTATTATCATACAAATTTGGCGACCTTACTACTGCAACCATTCCCGGGATAGATAGTTTAATAAAACTTGCATTAAAAAACAGGCCTGATGCAAAACTTGCAAAGACAGCATTGGATTATCAGAACAACAATTTAATTTATCAAAAGGCATTGGCAAAACCTGATGTAACAATAGGTTCAGAATACGACCAACGCAGTAGTTATAATCCAAACTATATCGGTCTTGCAGTCTCAATTCCACTCAATATTTTCAATAAAAACCAAGGCAATATTAAAGCCGCACAGTTTAATATAAACCAGCAAAAAACATTGTCAGATTTACAGTACAGTAAAATAGAAAATGATGTAAATGCTGCAGCTGCAAAATTTTATTATTTAAAACAGGTTAATAATTCAGACCAGTTAGATTTTTCCAGAAAATACGATGACTTGTTTCAAAACATGCTGATGAGTTATAAGGGAAGACAAATAAACTTATTGGAATTTATAGATTTTGTAGATGCCTATAAAGATACCAAACTGAAGCTCGTAGAGCAACATAACAATCTGATAAAATCTATTGAAGATATTAATTACACAACAAACAGCGAGGTGCTGAAAATTCAATAATATAGAAATAATAAAATCTTATCAGCTGTAATTAACTTTTTATAACACTGCGTATTACGGATTGATAAGAGTAAATCAGAAAATTTAACTATAAGATAAAATGAAAACATCAGCGAAATATCTTGGTGCGATAATAATAGGAATAGCTTTTTTTAGTTGCAAAGAAAAAAAAGCACAACAACCGGCAGATGAAAGAGTTTGTGTTTCCGATTCTATGGCAAAAATAATTACCATTGATTCGGTAACGATGAGCAATATTAGCAGTGAGCTTAAACT
>JAYVVD010000376.1:0-3908 GCA_043787295.1 Ferruginibacter sp.
TATTTTTTAACCCACATGCTGAAAGCACCTGATCACAAATTCCTTTCAAATAATAAAAGTCTGCTTTTTTATCTTTTAGATGCCAGTTCGTTGTTGCTGTATTGCCTGAAATATATAATGCTAAATGATTTTCCTCCTTGTAATTTCCTATAGCTTGTGAACTGTAAATTTTACCAAATTCATATAATTTTAAATCTACATTTTTTCTGTTGATGTTATAGGCTACAACCTCCAGCCCAGTTTGCAAAAGGGAAGGTCGCATTATATCTAAATCAGCACTGAGGTTATTGATCATTTTTACGGTGCCAGACAACGTTTCTTCTGAATAATATTTACTGTCTGTAATACTGTTTGTAAAGATTTCGGCAAACCCATTGGCTGAAAGATAATTGGCAATTCTTTCTTTTAGTTCGTGTTTTTTATTATCATAATCTGTTGATGTTGCAATAGAAATAGTTGCAGGAATTTCTATATTATCCAACCCGTCTATCCGCATAATTTCTTCAACAATATCAGCACCTATGTTGATATCTGTTTTATGAAAAGGCACATTTATCCATATTTCATCTAAGCCTTCTTTTAATATTTCAAATCCTAAAGCAATTAAAATATTTTTGATGGTATCTGCATGATAATTTTTGCCACTCAGTTTTTTTAAATATTGGTATTTCAAAGAAACCGTTGTTTTTTCTGCAGGGGCAGGATACACATCAATAACATCGCTACTTATTTCGCCACCGGCAATTTCTTTTATCAATAATGCTGCTCTTTTTAAAACGTTTACGGTGTTGCTGATGTCCACACCCTTTTCAAACCGAGCAGCAGCATCTGTTCGCAATTCATGCTTTAAAGAAGTTTTGCGTATTATTTCATTATTAAACCATGCGCTTTCTAAAAATACATCTGTTGTTTGTTGTGTTACGCCACTTTCTTTTCCGCCGTAAACCCCTGCCATACACATATTTTCTTCACTGTTTGCTATCATTAAATCTTCAGCAAATAACTTACGTTCCTTATCATCCAACGTTTTAAATAAAATTCCTGTAATAGCATTTTTTACAACAATTGTATTCCCTTTTATTTTTGCTGCATCAAAAGCATGCAATGGTTGCCCTGTTTCATGTAAAATAAAATTAGTAATATCTACAATGTTATTAATAGTTTTTAAACCAATACTTCTCAATTTATTCTGCAGCCATACAGGGCTTTCAGCTACTTTAATATTGCTGATACTTATACCTGCGTAGCGTTTACAGGCATTACTGTTTTCAATTATTACCTTTATCGGCAGTCTATTGTTATCAGCTTTAAATCCATTTTTAAAAGGCGTAAGGGCACGTGTTTCTTTTTTATCGTGGTGCCATAGGTATGCGCATACATCACGTGCCACTCCAAGGTGGCTCATGGCATCCATTCTATTTGGGGTAAGACCAATTTCAAAAATATAATCTGTATATGTATCAAAAATATCAGCTGCATTGGTGCCTGGGGTTACGTTATTTTCCAAAACAATTATTCCCGCATGGCTTGTGCCAATTCCAATTTCATCTTCAGCACAAATCATCCCAAAACTTTCAACTCCTCTTATTTTTGCTTTTTTAATATTTATTGGCTCTCCCGTTGATGGGTATAAAGTACTTCCAACTGTTGCTACCACTACTTTTTGTCCTACTGCCACATTATCTGCACCACATACAATTTGCACCGGTATTTCTGTACCGATATTAACCGTAGTAATCTTCAACTTATCTGCATCAGGATGTTTTTCGCAGGTAACAACTTCGCCGGTAACAATACCTTCCAAACCACCTTTTAGAGATTCATATTTTTGTAAGCTTTCAACCTCTAATCCAATTGAAGTAAGAATTTTGCTTAATTTCTGAGGTTCTATTGAAACAGGTAAATATTCGCTTAGCCAGCTGTAGGAAATGATCATTTTTCTATTAAAAATTTGATTGCAAATATATGCCATTCATTCACTAGAAATTTAAAGACCATCTCATAATTAAAATCATACAACAATTTGAATAATGGCGTCCAATTTTTTCCCCAAAATATTTTTTTGTAAAGTGTAAAAAAAGGAATTACAACTTTTTTATTTGTTGATAAATTTGCAAATATTCAAATGGTTATTGAAAGAGAGATGTTATTAGAATTGGGTATAAGCAGTGTATAAAATATCTTTGTATGTGAATAGACGGTTAATAATTAAGTAAATAAAGTTAATAACAACCGAATGTTAATTTAATATTACCTTATTGCAATTACCTTAGTCGTCCCTACAACAATTATTACATCAAAGAGCTTTATAAGCCTACGGAATGGGTTAAAGCTAGAAATTTGCATAGTTAATGGAACTAAAAAATTTTAATAAAGAAAAATTAAGAAGAAAGCCTTTGTTGGAGACTGCCAACATGGTATTTGGGAAAATTCCTCCCCAAGCAAGAGATTTGGAAGAAGCAATTTTAGGTGCTATTATGCTGGAAAAATCAGCATTTGATGTGGTTATTGAAATTTTAAAACCAGAATGTTTTTACATAGAATCACATCAAAAAATTTACAAGGCAATGCAAAATCTGCAAATAAAAAACTTGCCGATTGATCTGTTAACAGTAGTCGAAGAATTAAGATTCAATGAAGAATTAGAATTTGTTGGGGGAGCTTATGCCATTACAAAACTTACAAATGTTGTTGTGTCATCTGCCAATATTGAAGCACACAGTCGTATTGTTTTACAAAAATTTATACAAAGAGAACTGATAAGGATTAGTGGGGAAATAATTGGGGAAGCCTACGAAGAAAGTGCGGATGTTTTTGACCTGCTTGATGAGGCAGAATCGAAGTTGTTTAAAATAACGAATAATCACCTTCGTAAAAATTTTGATGATATTGGCAACATACTTATAAAAACTATTAACCGTATTGATGAAATGCGGAACAGACAGGATGAAATGACTGGTGTTCCTACTGGGTTCCCTTCTCTTGATAGATTGACGTATGGTTGGCAACCAACAGATTTGATTATTCTGGCTGCAAGACCTTCTGTTGGTAAAACAGCATTTGCACTAAATCTTGCACGTACTGCGGCCTTGCACCCTACAAAACCTACAGCAGTTGGTTTTTTTAGTTTGGAAATGAGCAGCAGCCAGCTGGTACAAAGAATATTAAGTGCAGAAAGTGAAATTTGGCTGGAGAAAATTGCCCGAGGTAAATTAGAAGAGCATGAAATGAAACAGCTTTATAAAAAGGGAATTGAAAAATTAAGCAAAGCTCCCATTTTCATTGACGATTCGGCTGCTTTAAATATTTTTGAACTAAGGGCAAAATGCAGACGTTTAAAAAGTAAACATAATATTGGAATCATCATTATCGATTATCTTCAGTTGATGAGTGGAAGTGCTGATCGCAACAGCAACCGTGAACAGGAGATCAGTAAAATTTCGAGAGATTTAAAATCGCTTGCAAAAGAATTGCAGGTGCCTATTATTGCACTTTCGCAGTTAAGCAGAGAAGTGGAGAAAAGAAAAGAAGGTAATAAAATTCCGCAGTTGAGCGATTTGAGAGAATCTGGTGCTATCGAGCAAGATGCTGATATGGTTATGTTTCTTTATCGCCCAGATTATTACGACGTTACTACAAATGAAATGGGAGAAAGTAACAAAGGCGAAACATATGTAAAAGTAGCCAAGCACCGTAACGGTAGTTTAGATACAATAAAATTAAAGGCTGAACTGCACATTCAACGATTTATAGAAGAAGAGGGCGGCAGTGATAATTTTAATCCTAACCTTGGCGGTAGTGGTAATTGGAAGCCTGTACAAGGCGGCGGTAACGATGGCGCAAGTTTGTACATACAAAAAGGTAGTAAAATGAACGATGGGCAGTTTGATGATGAAGCACCATTTTAA
>JAYVVD010000377.1:0-2135 GCA_043787295.1 Ferruginibacter sp.
AATATGCCTTGAGTTTTCTTCATCTAATAAAATCATATTATCAGTTGAAGAAATAACTTCTGAATAAAAAAAAGGTAACGCCATTAAATATTTTAAAAAGTCTTAAAAAGGTGCTTCATCATCAAACTGTCCATCATTCATTTTGCTTCCTTTCTGTATATACAAATTTGCGCCATCGCTGCCACCACCCTGTACAGGCTTCCAGCTGCCACCACCAAGGTTAGGGTTAAAATTATCGCCGCCACCTTCTTCTTCAATAAACCTTTGGATATGTAATTCGGCTTTTAATTTTATTGTATCTAAACTACCGTTACGGTGTTTTGCAACTTTTACAAAAGTTTCCCCTTTATTACTCTCTCCCATTTCATTGGTGGTAACGTCATAATAATCTGGACGATACAGGAACATAACCATATCTGCATCCTGCTCTATTGCACCCGACTCTCTTAAATCACTCAATTGAGGAATTTTATTTCCTTCTTTTCTTTTCTCAACTTCACGACTTAACTGCGAAAGAGCAATAATAGGCACCTGCAATTCTTTTGCAAGAGATTTTAAATCTCTGGAAATTTTACTGATTTCCTGTTCACGGTTGCTGTTGCGATCCGCACTTCCACTCATTAACTGAAGATAATCGATAATGATGATTCCAATATCATGTTTACTCTTCAAACGCCTGCATTTTGCCCGCAATTCAAAGATATTTAGCGCCGCAGAATCATCAATAAAAATAGGTGCTTTGCTTAATTTTTCAATTCCCTTTTTATACAGCTGCTTCATTTCATGCTCTTCAAGTTTACCTCGGGCAATTTTCTCTAACCAAATCTCGCTTTCTGCACTTAATATTCTTTGCACAAGCTGGCTGCTGCTCATTTCCAAACTAAAAAACCCAACTGCCGTAGGCTTTGTAGGGTGTAAAGCTGCGGTACGGGCAAGGTTTAATGCAAAGGCAGTTTTACCCACAGATGGCCTTGCAGCAAGAATAATTAAATCGGTAGGTTGCCAGCCGTACGTTAATCTGTCAAGAGATGGGAAGCCTGTTGGTACACCGGTCATTTCATCTTGTCGGTTACGCATTTCATCAATGCGGTTTATTGTTTTAATGAGTATGTTACCAATATCATCAAAATTTTTACGAAGGTGATTGTTTGTGATTTTAAACAACTTCGACTCTGCCTCATCCAGTAAATCAAAAACATCTGCACTTTCTTCATAAGCTTCTCCAATAATTTCCCCACTAATTCTTATCAATTCTCGTTGTATAAATTTCTGCAAAACAATACGGCTGTGTGCCTCAATATTGGCAGATGAAACTACAACATTTGTCAATTTGGTAATGGCATAAGCACCTCCTACAAATTCTAATTCTTCATTAAATTTTAATTCCTCCACTACAGTTAACAGATCAATCGGCAAATTTTTTATTTGCAAATTTTGCATTGCCTTATAAATTTTTTGATGCGCTTCTATGTAAAAACATTCTGGCTTTAAAATTTCAACGACTACATCAAACGCTGATTTTTCTAACATAACAGCTCCTAAAATTGCCTCTTCCAAATCTCTTGCTTGGGGAGGAATTTTCCCGTACACCATATTCCCCGTTTCTAACAAGGGTTTTCTTCTTACTTTATCTTTATTAAAATTTTTTAATTCCATTATTAAAAGCTCTTATGTATGCTTTGCAGTATTGTGTTAAATAAGTTGGGTTAAATTTTCTACGATTTCAGTTTAAAAAGGATAACCAAGGTAACTGATTAGGTAATATTAATTTAACATTCGAGCCTTATCAACTTTAAATTTATAATTATACACCCTTCGTTAACATGTAAAGTTAGTTTATACACTGCTTTTACCCATCTTAATTAACAACGTACTTTCAATATGTATTTGCAAATTCGTCAATTTATCAACAAAATAATTTTAAGATATTTCTTTTTTTACACGTGGAAATATTTTAAAAAACAAAAATAATAAGGGTCTAAATTTACTTTTTCCTTATAGGAATTTTGCCATGAACATGTTGATATGCGCCGCTCCAATTAACTATATTTGCAACTTAATTTTTTAGCTCAAATGATTATTTCTTATAACTGGCTTAGCGAATATTTACCCGTTTCGATAGAACCTCAAAAATT
>JAYVVD010000378.1:0-9010 GCA_043787295.1 Ferruginibacter sp.
GCATTATATGCGTCAAGTAAAATAATGTTGGTTTCTTTTTTTATTATCTGAGATCGGCTGTTTGTTGGTGTGTATGCTTCCAAAGCATTTTTTATTTTAACATCGGCAACCTCAAAATGTTTTCCTATGCATACTGCACTCATCACATTTGGTAAATTATAATTACCTGCAAGCTGCGTTTTTATAATTCCAATATTTGCACCTTTAATTATTTCTACTTCAAGCAAATGATTTCCTTCGTTAGTTCTTCCTACATATGTTGCATCTATAGAACCATAACTGATTTTATTCTTTATTTCAGCACTCATTTCCAGTAAATACCTATAATCAGTATTTAAAAACACTGTGCCATTTGTTTTTAAAATATAATTATACAATTCACCTTTACCTTTTTTTACGCCTTCTTCCCCACCAAATCCTTCTAAATGAGCTTTGCCGCAATTAGTAATTAACGCATGTGTTGGCATGGCATACAAACAATAACCTTCAATTTCTTTCAAATGATTTGCACCCATTTCTATCACAGCAATTTCAGCGTCATTTTTAATTGAAAGAAGGGTAAGGGGGATACCAATATGATTATTTAGATTTCCTTTGGTGGTGTAACATTTATAAGTGGTCCTCAATACTTCGTGTACAAGTTCTTTGGTGGTTGTTTTTCCATTGCTACCTGTTATTGCAATAACAGGAATATTGAATTGCTGGCGATGATGCTTAGCCAATTGTTGTAGTGTGCATAAAACATCTTCAACATAAATAATTCGTGAATCTGAGATGACTGACTGCTCATCACACACACAAAAAGAGGCACCTTGTGTAAAAGCTTCTGCCACATAATTATTTCCATTAAAATTTGGGCCTTTTAAAGCAAAGAAAATACTTCCCTGTTTTATTTTTCTGGTGTCAGTTTCTATGCACGGATTTTCGATATATACTTTGTACAATTCTTCAATACTCATGTTTGTAAAAATAGTTAGGTAATTTATACAAGTAATAAAAAACCCTTCAAATATTGAAGGGTTTTTTGGTTTATCTTTTCCTGCCTTTTCGGGAATTTTGTTTTCTAGACGGGAAATTATTTCCATCTTTAAATCCAGGTCCTTCAGGTGGGCCAAGATATGTTTGTGCGCATCTAAAGCCTACTGTACTTGCAGCCTGATCTTCCTGCATAAACCGACGAGTACCCGGTGATAGCCAATAAGCTCTGTCGTTCCAGCTGCCACCTTTAATAACTCGTGATTTGTCATTTATCAAAGAGGTTACACCATAGCCATAATTAACCTGACTCATTGAATCACCATCTAAATAATTTATAACATTATTCTTTTGATAGTTAGAACGGTTTTTTACTTCATCGTCAGATATATCTTGTCTTTTTAAATGACCTACACTGTCTCTTTCGTATTCGCCTGAGCTGTTTTTAAATAATTTAGTAAATTTATTTCCACGGAAATAATTAAAATCCTGTGCATCTAAAGAAGTCATTGGTCTGTAAACATCTCCTACCCACTCACTTACATTGCCACTCATATTATACAATCCAAAAGCATTTGGATAGTAAGATTTAATTGGACCAGTTATTGCTGCACGGTCATTTAAGCCACCTGCAATACCCATGTTATCACCACTTCCTCTTTTAAAGTTTGCCAAAAATTTCCCCTGCCAGCTGCCTCTGCGGTTGTCTCTTAATCCGTTTGGATTTTTTGACCAGGAGTAAACCTGTTGGTTCAAACGATTCTCCTCACCACTTTGTTTTTCTTTTTTACGAATATTAGGATTTTGATCTAACAACCCGTAAGCCGCATATTCCCACTCAGCTTCTGTAGGTAAACGATATCCCAAATTTAAAATACCATCTTCCATTTTTACGTTAGCTCTCGGCTTGCCATTTACATCTTTTAAATCTGATTTTTTAGGTTTGCTTTTCGCCATCTGTACTAACTCAGGATTAACAAGATATGCTTCTGTATTAAATGAGCCTTCAGCACCACCACCTTTCATCTCTTTTTTTGCAGCATCTTTTTTTAAATACCCTTTTTTGATCAGGCTAAGTTCATTTACTCTATCGGTTCTCCAAATACAGAAATCATGTGCCTGTTGCCAGTTTACACCAACTACCGGATAATAATTGTAAGATGGATAGCGGAAATAATATTCTACGTATGGTTCATTGTAAGCAAGTTCTTGCCTCCAAACTAAAGTATCTGGAAGGGCTTTTGTAAGAATGTTTGTATCACCACTAAACGTGTTGTCTAACCAATATAGATATTCACGATAATGCACATTTGCAACTTCTGTTTCATCAATAAAAAAAGATGGTACAGTAACACGTCGAGGCACATTATTCCAATCTCCCATAACATCTTCATCTTTTGCACCCATAACAAATGAACCACCCTGCACGAAAACAAGTCCGGGGCCGGCTTTAGGGTATTTTACTTTTGCAACATGAAAGTTACCTAAATTTTTATCGTCATAACTCCATCCGGTAGCATCTGAAGTTCCTTTTTTCTTTTTAAAGATACTCCCGTTTTTGCAGGCTCCTAAAGAAATGGCGGCAAAGGCTGCGAATACGAAATATTTACTTGAAAAGATTTTTAACATGGCTTATTGTCGTTTTACAAATTATGAAACGAAGAAAATTCGTGGTTATTGTTGATTAATAGTTAAGTGATGCGAATATAAATAATTTCATTTTAAATTTTAGCATGACCTTACAGTTTTAGCTTTTTATTTAAAAATTAAACAATTTTTTACAAGAGTGCAACGTTTTGTCAAAAAAGGCTGTCTCTATTTTATTGAATAACAATGGTTCAACAATAATACCATTCTACAATCAATACAGATTTATTTATTGGTTTCAAATAAATTTGACTCGAAAAAACTATTTATAATATATTTTACAATAAATTTGATTTTATTTAACAAGAAATTATATCTTAGCTAATAGATATTTAATTATTAACATCTTAATCATCAATTTAAAATAAACGCTTATAGAGGTAAGTCTACCTAACCAAGACAAAAAAATCGCATGAAACACGCAACTTTGAAGCTAGCCGCCGTAGCATTTTTAATAGGTGGGACAACAATTGTAAAAGGTCAATCAATTTCTGATAAGACGAATAATGTAGTTACTACCGCAGTACCAATGTTACGCATATCTCCTGATGCACGTAGCACAGGTATGGGAGAAACAGGAATTGCAACCGCTGCTGATGCTTATTCTAACTTTTGGAATTTAGGAAAGACTCCTTTTGCCAAGCAGAAAGGTTCTATTGGTGTTACTTACACTCCATGGTTAAATGATCTTAATTTAAAAGATGTATATATAGCTTCACTAGCCGGATACTACAAATTAGATGATAATCAAGCTTTATCTCTCGGTTTAAGATATTTCAGTTTAGGTGATATTCAGTTTACTGATCAATCAGGTCAGGATCTTGGAAGCAACCGTCCTCGTGAATACACAGTTGAAGGTGGTTATTCTAGAAAGCTAGGTCCTAAATCTGGTCTTGGTATTGGTGTTCGTTACATTAGTTCAAATCTTGCAAATGGTACTTATAATGGAGTTAATTATAAAAAAGGTAGTTCAGTTGCCGCTGATTTGCATTACTTCCATAATGGAGCAAAAGAAAGTGGTGAAGGGTTTAATTATGGAATTACTTTAAGTAATCTTGGCGCAAAAATTTCTTATACTGACGATAACACACAAAAAGATTTTATTCCTGCAAACCTTGGTTTAGGCGGTGCGTATACTAAAGTTTTCGATGCTGATAGTAAATTAACTTTTGCAGTTGATCTTAATAAATTATTGGTTCCTTCTCCTAAAAACGATTCAGCTGGTATTGCTAACTATCGTAAGCAAGGTGTTGTAAGCAGCTGGGTAAAATCTTTCGGAGATGCGCCTGGTGGTGGATCTGAAGAACTTCGTGAAGTAACTGCTTCAATTGGTGCAGAGTACTGGTATAAAGAACAATTTGCTTTTCGTGCAGGTTACTTTTACGAAAGTCCTGAGAAAGGAAATCGTCGCTATGCTACTGTTGGTGCAGGTTTAAAGTATAATGTAATAGGTTTAAACCTTGCTTACATTTTTCCATCGGGTTCAGGTACAACCCGCAATCCACTTTCAAATACAGTGCGTTTCAGTTTGTTATTTAATATTGATAAATAAATTAACCTTTTTTAAAATAATTGAAAAGACGTTCTGCTAATGTAGAACGTCTTTTTATTTTAATTAGTTTTATGCATCTTTACCGTAAATTATATTTATGGGTTACAGAATAGGAGCCGGCATTGATTTCCATAAACTTGTAGAAGGAAGAGATTTGTGGATAGGCGGTATTCATATTCCACACTACAAAGGTGCTTTAGGTCACAGCGATGCGGATGTGTTGTTACATGCCATTTGCGATGCCCTGCTTGGCGCATTAAGTTTAGGCGATATTGGTAAACATTTTCCTGATACGGACAACTCATTTAAAAACATAGATAGTAAAATTTTACTTTCTAAAACCTACAAACTCATAGTTTCTAAAGGTTATAAGATTATAAATGTAGATTCAAATGTTTGTCTGGAACTCCCCAAAATAATGCCTTTTGTAGATGAAATGCGTACTGGCATAGCATCTATTCTACATGTTCATGTTAATAATATTTCCATTAAAGCAACTACCACTGAAAAAATGGGTTTTGCAGGAAGAGAAGAAGGATTGTTTGCAAATGCAACCGTTTTATTAAAGAAGAAAAAAAATGATTGATAAAATTAAAATAAACGCAGTAAACAATTCAGATAATGATTTGCCGCATTATGCAACTGCTGGGTCTGCCGGGTTAGATTTGAAAGCAAATATATCAGACAAAATTTTGCTAAACCCTTTAGAACGCCGTCTTATACCTACAGGAATTTTTTTAGAAATACCCCATGGTTACGAAGTTCAGGTTAGACCAAGGAGTGGTTTGGCTTTTAAAAATGGAATTACCTGTTTAAATTCACCCGGTACAATTGACAGCGATTACAGAGGAGAAATTAATGTATTACTTATTAATTTAAGTAACCAGCCTTTTACAATAAATAACAACGACCGAATTGCGCAGATGGTTGTAGCAAAGGTTGAAAAAGCTGAATTAATATTGGTACAACAATTGAATAAAACTGAACGTAATGCAGGTGGTTTTGGCCACACTGGTGTATAAATTTTACCTTATGAAAATACCCAGTTGGTTAATTATAATTTTATTATCTCTTTTCTTTACTCAATGCAGGTCAGGCAGAACAATCACCAAAGCCATAGCACCAAGAGATACGACAAAAGTGATTGTAATAAAATCAGCTATTGATTCATTACTTTTAATTAATTCTACAAAAGATATTATTCAAAAAAACAGTATTTATTTTAAAACTTTTTCTGCAAAAATAAGACTTGAAATAGATGACAGCAAGGGTAAAAAACCTGATTTGCTTGCAAATATCCGTATGATTAAAGACAGCGCAATCTGGATTTCTATTTCAGCATCGATATTAAATATAGAAGTGTTTAGGGTGCTGATAACAAAAGACAGCGTTATTCTCTTAAACAAACAGGAAAAAGAAGTGCAGTATAGGTCTATAAATTATTTACAGGAAATTACAGAAATACCGTTTGATTTTAAAACACTTCAAAATTTATTGCTAGGAAATCCAATTTTTTACAACGACAGTAATATAAGTGTTCGAAAATTCGAAGAATTTTTATTAGTATCATCTATGAATAAAGATTTTAAAAATCTTCTTACTATTTCCACAACAGATAATACACTCAAGCATTCAAAACTTGATGATGTAAATGTTGCAAGAAACAGAACAGCCGATTTTACATACGATAGTTATGCAAATATCAGTGATTTTAAATTTTCTACTTACCGACAAATTATTGCAAGCGAAAAAAATAAACTTGATATCAGAATGAATTTTAAGCAATTTGAGTTTAACAAAGAATTATCGGTGTATTTTTCCATACCCAAAAATTATAAAAAGAATTAATCCTTATTTTTAATTTCTTTTTAATGAAATGATAATTGCAGATCATTTCTTTTTAAACGCCAGACTATGATGAGAGTAACCATTTCTTTTGTAATCATTTGTTTTTTTACAATAAATTCTTTTGCACAAACAAGAGAAGAGCTGGAAAAGCAGCGTATACAATTAAAAAAAGAAATTGAGGAAACTCAAAAGCTATTAAACAGCAATAAACAAGTTACCAAACAAAACCTTACAACACTTTCACTTTATTCAAACAAGGTTAATTTACAAGGAAGAGTTTTAGAAAATATAGGAAAAGATTTACGCATTCTTGATAATAATATTTACTCTATACAAAGAGATGTCAACAGATTTGACAAATTGCTCGACACCTTAAAACAGGAATATGCCAAGAGTATGGTTTATTCCTATAAAAACAGAGGTAACTATGAATTCATCAATTTTATTTTTTCTGCAGATAATTTTAACGATGCTATCAAACGTATTTCTTACTTAAAAAGCTACCGGACATACAGAGAAATGCAGGGGCAGAATATTTTGCGGACACAAGAATTGCGTAGAAAAAAATTAGAGGATCTTGGCGCATCTAAACAAACAAAAAGCGTAACACTCGGTGTACAGAGTAAAGAATTAAGTGTGCTGGAACAACAAAAAATAGAGCAGGATAAAATAGTTGTACAACTAAAAAAAGAAGGAAGTGGATTTAATGCAAGAATTGCTGCCAAGCAAAAACAAATTGCTAAGGTAAATAGTGCCATAAAATCTGCCATTGCAGCGGCTATAAAAGCTGAGAATGACAGAAGATTTGCTGAAGAAAAAGTGGCAAAAAAACGACTGGCTGATTTAGCAGCAGCAGAAAGAAACAGAAAGATTGAGAACGATAAAATAACAAAAGCAAATATTGCTGTAACAGGTGCAGGTAAATCTACTACAGTATTAACTGAACCTGCAAAAAGCCGCCCAGTCAAAGAGCCTGTAATAATAGTGGCACCGGCATCATCAACTTTTAATGCAGATAACATTGCCTTAAATAACAGCTTTGAAAGAAACAAGGGCAGCCTTCCTTGGCCTGTAGATAACGGCGCAGTGTTAAATCATTATGGCCCTTATAAATTACCTAGTGGTGCAATACTGCAAAATAGTGCTGTAACAATATCTGCTTCTATTGGCACATCTGTAAAAGCAGTATTTGATGGGACTGTAATACTTGTTACGGAAGTTGATGACGAAAAATACCTGGTAACTGTTAAGCACGGAAACTATTTTACTTCTTACAGTAATATAAATGGAGTTTCGGTAAAAATGAATCAGGAAGTTAAGACAGGACAGGTTTTAGGCAGAGTAGCTTCAAACTTGGATGGTATTGGATCTATTGATTTTTACAGTGCCAAGGGTAATGCAGATCTTGATCCTGAAAAATGGTTGAGGCGTAGATAAAAGTTATTGTAAAACCCTTTTGTACAGCGCTTCATATTGTGGTACAATATTGTCAATATCAAAACGCTCTGCCTGTCTTAAAGCATTTGCTTTAAAGTTTGCATAAATCAAATCGTCCTTTAAAATTTTTATTGCATTTTTGGCCATGTCTTCCACATCACCAACATTACTCATGTAACCACAATCTCCATCCACAATAATTTCGGGTAAGCCACCTGCATTTGATGAAATTACAGGTACTTCTGCAGCCATTGCTTCTAAAGCTGCAAGACCAAAACTTTCATATTCACTTGGTAATAAAAATAAATCTGCAATGGGTAATAAATCTTCCATCTGCTCCTGCTTACCCAAGAATTTTATATCATCTTTATTTATACAATCTCGGGTCATTGCTTCTAAATCAGGCCTTTCGGGACCATCCCCAATTAATAATAATTTAGAAGGAATTTCTTTAGCTATAAGCTGAAAAGTCTTTATAACATCACCAACTCTTTTTACTTTTCTAAAATTAGATGCATGTACAATAATTCGTTCGCCGTTTGGCGCTATTAATTTTTTAAATGCATCAATCGGTTTTTTATGAAAACGTTTTACATCAACAAAATTATAAATTACATCAATTTCCTTATCAATTTTAAAATTGCGGTAAGTTTCGGCTTTTAAATTTTTAGAAACTGCTGTTAGTGCATCACTTTCTTCCATGGAGAAAGTTACTACAGGGCTGTAGGTTTTATCTCTACCCACAAGCGTAATATCTGTACCATGCAAAGTGGTAATAACAGGAATTTTTTTATTTTCTTTAGCAAGAATTTGTTTTGCCATGTAAGCCGCAGCAGCATGAGGAATTGCATAATGTACATGCAATAAATCTATCTCCTGATTTTTTACCACATCTACCATCGCACTCGCCAAAGCTGTTTCGTAGGGAGGAAAGTCGAATAATGGATAGGTAGGAACACGAACCTCATGATAAAAGATATTTGCATGAAAACCTCCTAGTCTAACAGGTTGCTGGTAAGTTATAAAATGAATGTTATGACCTTTATCTGCCAATGCCTTACCAAGCTCTGTTGCTAAAACGCCGCTTCCTCCCAATGTGGGGTAACAAACAATTGCTATATTCATAATCAAAATCGTTGTTAATTTAAGAATGCAATGTAATCATAAAATGAAACGGTCTTATGATTTACAGCAGCATGCCTTTTATTAAAAAATTATTTTTTTTTCTGGTTAGAAGTTATAAGGAAGATATCAATTTGATATATCTATTTCCATCTTACAGTAAAAGATTAAGTTTGTCTTATAAATATTATTTACATGAAATCAATTTTGTCTTTTGCAGGTTTGTTATTTTTTGCAATGCTCTCTCAGGCCCAGCAAGCCATAAATATTAATTATAAAAATGATAGTACTCAAATAAAAAAACTGGCAGATGAAGTAATGATCAACAGTAATGCTTATAAAAATTTGCGTTTGTTATGCAAAGATATTGGGCCAAGATTAAGTGGTTCGGTTAATGCTTTAAAAGCAGTTTATGCCGGAAAAAAAATG
>JAYVVD010000379.1:0-12679 GCA_043787295.1 Ferruginibacter sp.
TGACACCTCCTACAGGAGTCGGCGCCGGAGTTTGAGAAATGTTTGAGGCAACATCTTGCTTAATATCTTTTTTGCATGAAAATAAAAAAATTGAAAAAAGTATTGTACCAAAAAGTTGGAAAATAATTTTATTTTTTACCATGATATAAATTTCTATCATATACGGCAAAATCATTGCTGTTTATTGATAGAGAAAAATCATTTAACAGCCTATTTAAATTAACATGTTAACATATTAATTTTCACGAAATCTCTGGATTTTCCGTTTTAAATATTTGGTTAAATGCAGCTCCAAAATGTTCAATTACATCGGTAATAATCATTGTTTCCATTGTTTGATAATGTAGCGTTAAATCTGCTGCAAGCCCATGGATGTAGACAGCAATTAATGCAGCATTAAGACTATTATATTGCTGGGAAAGTAACCCGGTAATTAAACCTGTGAGCGCATCGCCTGAGCCAGCTTTTGCCAGGCCGGAATTTCCTGTCGTATTTAGAAAATGATAGCTTCCGTTTGTTACAAAAGTTTGATAACCTTTTAAAACGATTACAATATTTAAAAGTTCTGCAATTTTAATGGCAGTATTTTGTCTTTCTTCCGTAGAAGTATGATCACCAAAGAGTCTGTCAAATTCTTTAGGGTGTGGCGTTATAATTGAGTTAGCAGAAATTTTTTCCAACATTTTTTTAGAATTTGCTATTATATTCAAGGCATCTGCATCTAATACAATTGGTTTATCTGAATACTTAATAATTTCTTTCAGAACTTTTTTTTCAAAACTGCTTTTTCCAATACCCGGACCAATGCCTATGGCTGAAAAACTATCATAATTATCAATAAAACTTTCCCTAAAATTTAGCATGGCTTCGGGAACCGAAACCTGAAGTGTTACCTGTTCCATAAAGGGAATATTAACTGTAATCAACCCCACACCCGAGCGTACACAGGCTTTTGCAGCTATCACAGCAGCGCCCATTTTGCCTATGTTACCTGCTACCAACAATGCGTGACCGTATGTGCCTTTATGCGAATCGGGCAGCCTTTCTTTTAAAATTGATTTGATAAACGCAGCAGAAATATTTTCCATAATTATTTATTTAGTTTGCTATTTTGCCAAAAGACAACAAACCGCTTAAGTTTAAAAAAGCAGTTTGTTAGATTTTTTATAAGGAGCTAAGTCAGCTTTTATGATATTTTTTTATTTCAATAAAACTGATTGATCTTTTTTACAAACAGTAATTAAATTATTTTTTTAGCAGGGATAATAATTCTTCTGCTGCCGCTTTTGATGAGGCTGGGTTTTGCCCTGTAATCAGTAAGCCATCTTTTACAACATAAGATGCCCAGTCTTCTTCTTTAGAATAAATACCACCCTTGTTTTTTAATTCATCTTCCAACAAAAATGGTACAACACCGGTAAGTTTAACTGCATCTTCTTCGGTATTTGTAAAGCCTGTTACTTTTTTATTTTTTACCAATGCATCATCCTTTTCATCTTTCACATTTAATAGAACTGCAGGTGCATGACAAACCGCCACAACTGGTTTGTTATTTTTCCAAAATGCTTCAATTAATTTAATAGAATCATTGTCATTAGTAAGATCCCACATTGGACCATGTCCGCCGGGATAAAAAATGGCATCAAAACCATCTTGGCTAACATCCGACAACTTCCTTGTTTGAGATAAAATCTTTTGCAATGTCTCATCTCCTTTAAAACGAATAGTAGCAGGAGTCTGGCTTTCCGGCGCATCGCTTTTAGGATCAATGGGAGGCTGTCCTCCTTTTGGAGAAGCAATAATTATTTCTGCACCTGCATCAGCAAATAAATAATAAGGAGCTGCAAATTCTTCTATCCAGAATCCTGTCTTTTTTCCTGTATTGCCCAATTCGCTGTGCGAGGTAAGTACCATTAAAATTTTCATGTAAAATATATTTTTAAATTATTTGTACAATAATCATTCCATGGAAAAATAAATGTAATGATTGTGGGTGCCACAAAAGGAATATATCGTTTTAATAAAACGCATCTAAAAAGCTAAATAGAAATTCATTTGCTGAAGGGCTTAGGGATAGCAGCGGAAATCCTTTTATGAACACCGCAAAGCGGGTTAATAAAAGATTGTAGCATATAGCCCAGTCAAATGCAGAAAAAAGATTTATTGCCGAAAGCCCCAAATATTTTTAAAAATCATAACATTTCTAAGACTGTTGCGTACATAATTCCTGCACCCAAAGCAAGGTCTTCGTATGATGCTAATTCTTTTGGATTATGGCTGATGCCATCTTTGCAGCGCACGAATATCATTCCAAAATCGCAGGCGTAAGAAAGCGCCAATGCATCGTGAAAGGGTCCACTCATTAATTCAGGCGCATCAAGATTTTGTAATTCACAATTTTTCTTGATGATATTTTTTATCCATTCTGCGCAATAACGTGGCTCGCTGTTGGTATCTTCGGTGATGGTATAAGTGAGGTTGTGTTTGTCGCAAATATTTTTTATTTCTGCATAGAGTTGCTGCTCATATAAATTTCTTCTGGCTAAATCAATGTCTCTTAAATCAATCGTAAATACAACTTCTTCTGCAATAATATTTCTGCTTGCAGGAAATACCTGCATCGTTGCAACCGTTGCTACAGTTGGGTTTGCAGGATTTTGTGAACCAATTTTATTTACAGCAACTACAATTTCTGCTGCTCCAAGTAAGGCATCTTTTCTTAAAGGCATGGGCACCGAACCTGTATGACCTGCCATGCCTTTTAATTTTACCGTGAGCCACAAAGGCCCGGAAATTCCGGTAACAATACCGATGGGTTTGTTGGTAATATCTAAAATAGGACCTTGCTCAATATGCAATTCTAAAAAGGCGTGAATACTACCCGACACATATTCGGAAACTTTAAAATTTTTGGGATCGCAACCGAAATCTATTAATGCCTGTTCTCTTGTGATACCATCTTTATCTGTCCTTTTTATTTCTCCATCTTCAAGCTTTCCTAAAATTCCACGGGAGCCAAAAAGGCCTTTTGTAAAACGCCAGCCTTCCTCATCTGCAAAAGAAATTACCTCAATACTTCGTTTGGGTTTGATGTTATTCTCAGATATTGTTTTTACAACTTCTATGGCGCAAAGTACACCGGCAACACCATCAAAACGTCCACCGTAAGGCTGCGAATCTAAATGCGAACCCATCATTAAAACGGGCAATGTTGTATCTTCTCCTTCAAGTCTTCCAATTAAATTTCCAAAATTGTCGACATGGGTTTTCATGCCTGCATCCTGCATCCATGAAGCCGCCAGTTCGAAACCTTGTTTTTCCAAAGCCGTCATGGTCGGGCGACAAGTTCCTGTTTCTCCAATTTTACCAATGAGGCTCATGGCTTCAAAATGTTGCTGGAGACGAGTGGGGTTTATTTGCATGGGTGTAATATTGTTTTGAATTATGAATCATAAGTTATGAATGTAATACAACAGTTGGCTTCTCATTCATAATTCATCATTTAACTAATGATCATTCAATGGCATTCCCTTCGCTTGAAACTCAATCCAGTTAAGGTACTCAGGTGCTATACGCTGTTCTTCCATCGTTATACATTCCGTCACTGGACAAACCAACTGGCATAAATTACAGCCTACGCATTCCTCTTCTTTAATTGTGTATTTATTATAGGGTTTGCCATATTCTAAATTGATGGATTGATGCGATGTGTCTTCACAGGCAATGTAACAAAGCCCGCAATGAATACATTTATCCTGATTGATTTTTGCAATGTGGTGGTAGTTAATATCAAGATCTTCCCAGTGCGTTATTTTATCTACTGACTTGCCAATAAAATCATCAAGGGTTGCAAATCCTTTTTCATCCATCCAGTTATTCATGCCTTCACACATATCTTCAATTATTCTAAAACCGTGTTTCATAGCGGCTGTACAAACCTGCACGTTGGATGCACCAAGCAGCATAAATTCCACAGCATCTTTCCATGTACTTATACCACCAATACCAGAAATAGGAACTTTATTTGTCACTGGATCCTGCGCAATAGTGGTAAGAAATTTTAATGCAATAGGTTTTACCGCAGGACCACAATAACCACCAAAAACACTTTTACCGGCTACATAAGGATTAGGAACAAGCGTATCTAAATCTATGCCGGTTACCGACTGAATGGTATTTATTAATGACAAACCATTAGTACCTGCTTCAACCACAGCTTTGCCGGTAGGAACTACTGAATGTACATTAGGAGTTAGTTTGGTAATTACAGGAATGGTAGCTTTTTCCATCACCCATTCCACTACCATCTTTGCAATTGTTGGATCTTGCCCAACAGCAGCACCCATGCCCCTTTCAGTCATGCCATGCGGGCAACCAAAATTTAATTCAAAACCGTGTGCACCCGTGTCTTCCACTTTTTTGATCAGTTCATGCCAGCTGTTTTTGTCGTTGTCAGCCATCAAGGATACCACCATTGCCCGGTCAGGAAACAATCTTACACACTCTGCTATTTCTTCTAAATTAATTGCCAAAGGACGATCGCTGATGAGTTCTATATTATTAAAACCCATAACTCTTTTTCCTCCGTAATCAACTGCTGAATAACGTGAAGAAACATTTTTTACCTGAGCCCCCAGGGTTTTCCAAACAACTCCGCCCCACCCTGCTTCAAAAGCACGCAGCACATTTATTTTTTTATCTGTGGGTGGTGCACTCGCCAGCCAGAAAGGGTTGGGAGATTTTATTCCGAGGAAATTTGAGTGTAGTGAGGCCATATATTAGTTTTTGCTCGCAAAGAATGAGAAAATATAAAAGTCGCAAATAAATTATCTTTTGTTTCTTTGCTCCTTTCATTCTTTGCGAGAAATTATTTTTATAATTTATTTGCAATTCTTATAATTCCATCTTTAATTAAATTAACATTGAAGTTTACCAATAATCCTAATTTAAGATCTGTAAGTTTTAAATAGGTAAGTACTTGTTTAAAATGAACAGGTGCTATTGCTTCTATGGATTTTAGTTCTATGATCACTCTATTATCAATTATAAAATCTGCCCGAAAGCCTGTTTCCATCTTTATTTCTTCATAAATTAATGGAATAGATTGTTGCCTTGTGAAAGGAATACCTATTTTAATCAATTCATAATTAAAAATTTCTTCGTACACACTTTCAAATAAACCAGGTCCGTATTTTACATGAATTTTAAAACAAATATCCACCGCTATTTTCGCTATATCATTTTCTGTCATAATTTTAATTGTTCTCGCAAAGATTGAAAAGATAAAAAAGACACTAAGAATACCCTTTGTTTCTTTGCGGGAAACTAACGTATTTGTTCTCGCAAAGATTGAAAAGTTAAAAAGGCGCTAAGAAATACCCTTTGTTTCTTTGCTCCTTTTTTTCTTTGCGGGAAACTAACGTATTGTTCTCGCAAAGATTGAAAAGATAAAAAAGACACTAAGAATACCTTTTGTTTCTTTGCTCCTTTTTTTCTTTGCGGGAACTGTTTTTATTCACAAAAATATATTTTAATATCTCCTCTGCCCCATCCTTCCCGGCCTGCACGGCATCCACAACTTCTTTACCCCCATTTACACAATCTCCACCGGAAAAAATTCCTTTTAAATTTGTAAGTGTATTATTTTGAACTGCAACTTTTCCATCATTATTTTCTATATTATTATTATTTATAAGCCATTCAAATGGCATTTGTCCGGCAGCTTTAATTACCATATCCACCTCTATTATGAATTGTTCACCCGTTGGTTCAGGTGAGCGTCTGCCGCTTGCATCGGGCTTTCCCAATTTCATCACTGCAGATTTTAACCCAATTACTTTTCCTTCAAAACCGATTACTTCCAATGGTGCTGCAAGCCAAATTATTTTACACCCATCCAGTTTCGCAATGTTTAATTCAACTTCTGTGCAAGGCATTTCCTCGTGTGTGCGTCTGTACAAAATAGTTACTTCTTCTGCTCCAAGTCTTTTTGCCTGCGTGGCAGCATCAATGGCAGTCATGCCCATGCCAATCACAGCCACTTTATTACCAACCGCCACATTATTGTACCCGTTGTTTCTTATCTCATAAATAAAATTAATGGCATCTACAACTCCTATTAAATCTTCTCCGGGAATTTGCAATTGGCGTGCGAGCCCAACTCCGAAAGCTAAATAAACAGCATCGTAATTATTTTGTAGTTCTGCCAGTTCAATATTTCTTCCAAGCTCTTTTTCATATTTTATTTGAATACCTCCAATCGACAAAATATAATCTACTTCTTCTTTACAAAACTGAGACGTTACTTTATACGCTGCAATACCGTAAGTCATCAAGCCGCCGCCTACTTTTTCTCTTTCATAAATGGTAACATCTACACCTTCACGACTCAACATATGAGCGCAACTTAGGCCTGCTGGTCCGGCACCAACAATGGCGACTTTTTTACCTGTTGAATTTTTTCTTTTAAATAATTGCCAGTTGTTTGTCAAAGCTTTTTCTGTGCTGTAACGCTGCAGCTTTGCAATGGCTATAGGTTCTTCTTCCATAAAATTATATACACAAGCACCTTCACATAATTTTTCTACAGGACATACTTTACTACAGCCGGCACCCATAATGTTAGACACTAAAATAGTATGCGCACTTCCTTTTAAATTATCGGTAGTAATCTGCCTGATAAATTTTGGCACATCGATGCTTGTAGGACAACTTTTCATACAGGGTGCATCGTAACAAAAAAGACAGCGGTTTGCTTCTACCAAAGCAGCATCAGCTGTTTCAAAAGGTGGATGAATATCGCTGAAGTTTTTGGCGTATTGTTGTTCTGATAATTTGTTTGATTGAATCATTTTTAAAATTTTTATTTTCACGCCAAGGCGTAAATGGAAATAACCCGCAAAAAAAACTTATATAGCTTTGCATCTTTGCGTGAAATTATAGCTCCGTCAACTTCCCGTAAGTCTCCGGTCGTCTGTCTCTAAAAAATTGCCACTTACTTCTTACTTCTTCAATTAAATCCAGATCAAACTCTGCAATAAGCAATTCATCATTTTCTTCCGAAGCCTCTGCAAATATTTGTCCGAGAGGATTTACGAAATACGAACTACCATAAAATTTTCCAAGGTTCCAGGGTGCTTCAGTTCCAACCCTGTTGATGCAACCCATAAAATATCCGTTGGCAACTGCATGTGCCGGCTGCTCCAATTTCCATAAGTATTGCGATTGACCAACCGTAGTTGCTGATGGATTGTAAACTATTTCTGCACCATTCAATCCAAGGCATCTTGCACCATCCGGAAAATGCCGATCATAACAAATGTAAACACCCAGTTTTGCATATTTGGTTTGAAAAACGGGGTAGCCAAGATTACCAGGTTTAAAGAAAAACTTTTCCCAAAAACCTCCTGTATGCGGTATGTGATTTTTACGGTATTTGCCAAGATATGTTCCATCCGCATCTATTACTGCTGCTGTGTTGTAGAGAATGCCTGCCTGTTCTTTTTCATATACCGGAACGATGATTACCATGTTATATTTTTTCGCATAAACGGCAATACGATCGGTCGTAACACCAGGCACTGTTTCTGCCGAAGCATACCATTTACTATCCTGGCCGGGGCAGAAATAAGGCGTATTAAAAATTTCCTGAAAGCAAAGAATCTGCACTCCTTTTTCTCCGGCTTCTTCAATAAAAGAAATATGTTTTTGAAACATAGCTTCTTTAATTTCTTCAATAGTTCCTTCACCTTCCGTTTTAGGAAGACTCATTTGTATTAAACCGGATTTTATTATTCTTGGCATTTCGGATGAAGTTGATTATGATTTAAGCCCTAAATTTTAATTCCAATTTATATAATTTGAGTTACTTTATTTCGCTTAATAAATTTACCAAAACCCTTTTGAATTAAACACTCATTATTGTGTATGGCAATTTCGCCACGCAATAAAACAGTTTTTATTTTTCCTGTTACCTCCCAACCTTCATAACCACTGTAATCTACATTCATGTGATGGGAAGCTGCTGACAAAGTATGTTTTTCATTCGGATCAAGAATGATAATATCTGCATCACTCCCCACAGCAATGGTTCCTTTGCGAGGGAACATTCCAAATATTTTTGCAGGATTAGTAGCCGTTACTTCTACATATTTATTGAAAGAAATTCTTCCTTTATTTACCCCTTCACTAAATAATAATTCCATTCTGTTTTCAATGGCCGGATGACCGTTTGGTATTTTTGAAAAATCATCTTTACCCATCAGTTTTTGTTCCCATTTAAAAGGACAATGATCGGTAGCAACTACTTGTACCAATCCTTGGTTAATGCCTGCCCATAAAGTTTCCTGGTCTTTCTTTTCCCGCAGTGGTGGACTCATTACCCATTTTGCTCCTTCAAAATGCTTTTCATATAAGGAGGCATCTAATAATAAATATTGAATACATGTTTCTACAAAAACTTTTTGGTTTCTCCGGGTTGCATTGCGGACTGCATTTAATGCGCCTTCGCAAGTTAGATGTACTATATAACCCGGACAACCGGTATAATTTGCCATATCTACAAACCGTTCACTCGCCTCTGCTTCCGTTACTTCCGGCTGCGATAAATAATGGTAAAGCGGCGTAAGTTTTCCTTCCTCTTTGTGCTTTTGTGTGAGGTAATCAATCATGTCGCCATTGGTTGCATGCACATTAACTATACCGCCATGTTTTTTTACTTCTTCCATCAAGCCAATCATCTGCCTGTCATCAATCATCAATGCACCTTTGTACGCCATAAATGTTTTAAAAGAAACAATTCCTTCATCTTCAATTAAACCCTTTATCTCTTTTTTTGTTTCATCATTAAAATCTGTTACCGCCATATGAAAACTATAATCTCCCACACAATTATTATCACTTCTGCTTCGCCATTCTTCCAATGCAGCTTGCAATGAGTTACCCTGTTTTTGTAAAATAAAATCAATGACCATTGTTGTGCCACCGTACAAAGCAGCACGGGTACCGGTTTCGTAAGTATCGCTGCTAAAAGTGCCCATAAAAGGCATATCTAAATGCACATGCGGATCAATACCACCTGGCATAACTAACTTCCCCGTGGCATCAATTTCTTTATCAGCTTTTACTTGTAGGTTTTTGCCGATGGCAGAAATTGTTTCTCCTTCAATAAAAATATCTGCAACATAATTATCTGTTGCAGTAATGATATTGCCATTTTTTATTAAGATGCTCATGCTGAAATTATTTTGGTAGCTGGTATAGAATTGTTCATAAATATCCGATAGAAAATTCCACTCACAAAAAAACCTATAAACCATGCGTAGTTGTATAAATGAGAAACCCATTGCGGAAATAGATCCGGTTCAATCAATTTTATCTGCAATAAAAAGCCAGGTAAGTTTGGTAAAATTCCTAAGAGTAACGCAACTACAGCAGCCATGTTGAAACCATTTCGATATTGATAAGAACCACGGTGGCTATACAGATCATTTAAAAGCAATTCTTTCTTTCTGATAAAAAAATAGTCCACAATCATAATACCACCGATGGGTCCAAGCAACCCACTATATGCAATGAGCCATGTAAAAATATAACCGTTCGGATCCGCCATCAATTTCCATGGAAAAATAAGTAAGCCAATAATACCTGTTATGTAACCGCCTAAACGAAAATTAATTTTAGAAGGAGAAAGGTTAGAAAAATCATTTGCTGGGCTCACAATATTTGCAGCAATATTTGTTGCAAGTGTGGAGATTAAAATGCCGATCATGGCAAAACTTACCACCAATTTACTTTCAAATTTTCCGGCAAGCTCTACCGGATCCCAGTGAGGACTTCCATAAATTATTGTTGAAGCAGATGTAACGACAACACCAACAAAAGCAAATAAAGTCATTGAAGGTGCCAGCCCAAGGGTCTGTCCTTTCACATGAGCATTCTGGCTTTTTGCATAACGTGTAAAGTCGGGAATATTTAAAGAGAGCGTTGCCCAAAATCCTACAACAGCCGTAAGTGCAGGGAAAAAGAATGCAAAAAATGTTCTGTTATTTGAAAATTTTGAAGGCTGATTTAAAATCGGTCCAAGTCCTTTCGCCGCAACAGTTGCCCAGCAAAATAATGCAATGGCAGCCAGTGGTAAAAAGATTGCTTTAAATACCAATAATTTTCTTATACTTTCCACTCCTTTGTAAACGATAAACATATTTAACAACCAAAATAATAAAAAACATATGGCTGGTATTAACTGAGGCAATAATGTAGAATTATTGATTGGCTGTAAAGCAGGATTCCACGCCCGTAACAAATTATAAAGAGAAGCGCCACCAATCCATGTTTGAATGCCAAACCATCCGCAGGCAACAATTGCCCTCAGCATGGCAGGAATGTTGGCTCCCCTTGTACCAAAGCTTGCCCTTGCCAATACGGGAAAAGGTATTCCATATTTTGCACCTGCATGTCCGTTTAACAACATAGGCACCAACACAATTATATTGCCTATAAAAATTGTAAGGACTGCCTGCCACCAGCTCATACCCTGGTTTATCATAGAGCTTGCCATGGTATATGTAGGAATACATAAACTCATGCTGATCCACAATGCCACATAATTTCCTGTCCCCCAAGTTCGCTTTGATAAAGGAACAGGAGCAAGATCTTCATTGGTAAGAGAAGATGCAGTCATCATAGAATTAGGTTCAGAATTTTAAGTTTGTTTAATCTTTGGGACACGGATTAGAAGGATTTAACGGATTTTTTTTCTAATTATTCAATCGGATTTAATAAAATCGATTAAAAAAAATCTATCAAATCTGTAACATCCGTGTACAATCATGTGAATTAATTTAAATAAAATTTCTAAAATGATAGTTTTCCATTGAACCTTTATCATTTAAACTCATTGTCAAATATTTTTCTTTTTATTTCAGGTTTCTTTCCAAAATTTAATAACAAGCCAACCTCCATATTTGTTGCTTTTTAATAATTTAATAATTGTACATAATGTTCATCAGCTATTGCTGATGAAGCTTTCAGTTGGATGATAATTAAATCGTTTACAATTAAGTCTGCATAATAAATACCCACTTCTTGCTCATCATAATATACTGAGATGGCTTTCTGCTTCTGTACATTGAAACCTGATTTTACCAACTCAATGTATAAAGCATTTTCATAAACTTTTTCCAAAAAGCCATATCCTAACGAATTGTAAACAGTATAAAATGATCTAATTATTTTTTGAGTTATTTCTTCATATTTCATAAAATAAGTATTGTAATTATATCCATTAAATCAGTCTAATCCGTGTTCCTGAATACATTGATTAAATACTTAAAGCTAACTAACCTCCGCGTCTGCAATTTTAATGGCTTCGCTAATAATGGCAAGTCCCTCATCAATTTGTTCTTTAGTAACAATTAAAGGTGGTGCAACAAAAATATAATTCCATCTTACAAATGTGTACATCCCTAATTCTTTTATCTTAGCAGCAACCTTGTTCATCACAACCATCTCATCAGGCTTGGCGTTGAATGGAGCCATGGGTTTTTTTGTATTTCTATTCTTCACCAATTCAATACAACCCAATAAACCGGTATTTCTAAAATCGCCAATACTTGGATGAACAGCTTTCATTTCTTCCACTTTTTCTTCCATATATTTCCCCATAACTACTGCATTTTCTATTAAATTATCATCTTCATAAATTTTTAATGTTGCTAAAGCCGCTGCGCAACTTACCGGATGAGCAGAATAGGTAAGTCCAAGCGGTAACATGGCTTCATCATACTTTGAAGCAATTTTATCTGTTACTTGTAAACAGCCTAATGGCAAATAACCACAGGTCAATCCTTTTGCCATTGCAATCATATCAGGTATCATATCGTGGTGTTGAAATCCAAACCATTTACCCGTACGTCCAAAGCCGCTCATAACTTCATCCATAATAATTAGAATACCGTTTTCATCACAGATATCTCTTACAGCTTTTAAATATCCAACAGGGTATTTTAAACAACCTGAAGTACCTGATTCACCTTCTAAAATGATGGCAGCAATATTCCCCGGACCTTCATAAGCAATCAATCTTTCTAAAGTACCCATGGCTTCTTTTAATAAATTTTCTTCACCATATTCCCAGCGGTATTTTATGGGTAAATCAAAATGAATAAAATTGGGAGCCTGTTGTGAATCTGCTGGAAGCCGGCGTGGATCTCCACTGGCTGCCATGGCTGCATAAGATGCGCCGTGGTAAGACTGATAACGACTTAATATTTTATGTTTGCCGGTATATAATCTTGCCAATTTTAATGCATTTTCTATAGAGGTTGCTCCGCATAATGTAAAGAAAGATTTATTCAAATCACCCGGACAAATCTCCGCCAATTTCTTACCCAATTCACCCCTAACTTTTGTTACGCAACTTGGAGTAACATACGATACTTCCTGCATTTGTTTCACAACAGCATCTGTAATTCTTTGGTCGCCGTGACCTATGTTTACATTCATTAATCCCGAGGAAAAATCTATATAACGCTTGTCATCAAAATCATATAAATAAACACCTTCCGCATGTTTTACTGCAATGGGTGCAATGCCTTTTTGCTTGCTCCACGAAAACAATGTGTAGGCTAAATTATTATCAATGATCTCCGTTGTTTCTGAAAGTAATTTTTCCATTTTT
>JAYVVD010000380.1:0-2291 GCA_043787295.1 Ferruginibacter sp.
GAAGATGGATTGAAGCCTGTGCAACGTAGAATTTTGCATGCCATGAAAGAAATGGATGATGGCCGCTTTAATAAAGTAGCAAATATAATCGGCCAAAGCATGCAATACCATCCACATGGCGATGCAAGTATTGGAGATGCGTTAGTGAATATGGGGCAAAAAGATTTAATGATAGAAACACAAGGTAACTGGGGCGATGTAAGAACCGGCGATGATGCCGCAGCACCAAGATACATTGAAGCTAGGTTGAGCAAATTTGCACTTGAAATTGCCTTCAATGCAAAAACTACCAATAACCAGCTAAGTTATGATGGCCGAAAAAATGAACCCGTAACACTCCCAATGAAATTTCCATTGCTGCTTGCACAAGGCGCAGAAGGGATTGCCGTAGGGTTAGCAACAAAAATATTGCCTCATAATTTTTGCGAATTAATAGATGCTTCCATAAAATATTTAAGAGGGAAAAAGTTTGAGCTTTTGCCAGATTTCCTTACAGGTGGCATTATGGATGCTAGCAATTACAATGAAGGAAAACGTGGTGGAAAAATTAGGGTGCGTGCTATTATTGAAGAGCAAGATAAAAAAACTCTGATCATTAAAAATGTTCCCTTTGGTATTACAACTACCAGTTTAATGGAAAGTATTGTAAAAGCAAATGAACAGGGTAAAATTAAAATTAAAAAAGTAACTGATCTTACGGCTGCTGCTGTTGAAATTGTTGTGGAACTAGCACCAGGAATTTCATCTGATATTACCATAGATGCACTTTATGCTTTTACAGATTGTGAGGTTGCTATTTCTCCGAATGCATGTGTAATTGCAGATAACAAACCAGTTTTTTTAACAGTTGCTGAATTATTAAGAGCATCTGCTGATTACACAAAAGATTTATTGCTGAAAGAACTGGAAATAAAACTCAGTGAACTGCAAGAAAAATGGCATTATACCACGCTCGAAAAAATATTTTTTGAAGAAAAAATATATAAAGAATTAGAGAAGAAACATGAAAGCTGGGAAAAAGTGCTAGATGCAATTGACAATGCTTTTGTCCCATTCAAAAAAGTACTAAGGAGAGAAATTTCCAAAGAAGACATTATTAAACTTACTGAAAAACCTGTTCGTAGAATTTACAGGCTAGATATTGACGAGTTAAATGAACAGATAAAAAATATAGAGGCTGAGGTAAAAAATGTGCAGAATGATATTGCGAACCTTACTGATTATGCGGTTGCTTATTACGAAAACTTATTAAAGAAATTTGGCAAAGGCAGAGAAAGAAAAACTGAAATAAAACCATTTGATACCATACAGGCAAAGTCTGTAGCTATTGCCAACATTAAGTTGTACGCCAATTTTGTTGATGGGTTTATTGGTACCGGACTTAAAAAAGATGAATACATCGGCGAAGTTTCTGATCTGGATGATATTATAGCCTTTACAAAAACCGGTATCATGAAAGTGGTACGAGTTTCAGAAAAAACATTTATAGGAAAAGATATTATTCATGCTGCAGTTTTTCAAAGAGCAGATGAAAGAACTACCTATAATATTATTTATGTAGACGGAAAAACGGGTACCAGCTTTGCAAAAAGGTTTAATGTAACAGGTATTACCAGAGAAAAGGAATATGATCTTACAAAAGGATCAGATAAAAGCAGGGTACATTATTTTAGTACCAATGCAAATGGCGAGGCAGAAGTTGTAAAAATAATTTTGAGTCCAAACTGCTCGGCAAAGAAAAAAGAATTTGATTTTTATTTTGAGGAATTAGAAATAAAGGGTAGGGGAGCAATGGGTAATACGGTTACTAAATATCCTATAAAAACAACACGTTTTAAAGAGGCTGGAAAATCTACACTTGATGCAAAAAAACTTTGGTACGATGATAAATTTGGAAGGCTGAATGCGGATGAAAAAGGATTATTCTTGGGTAAATTTGAAGCTGAAGACCGGCTTATTGTATTTTACAAAGATGGTAATTATGAAATGATAGACCAAGAACTTACACAGCGCTTTGAAACAGAAAAAATATTAAATATAGAAAAATTTGATACCGAAAAAGTGTTTTCTGCTGTTTATCTGGACAATGATAAAATGCAGTTTAATGTGAAGCGTTTCAAAATTGAAACTACCACTTTAAACAATAAATATTTTTTCATAAAAGAAGGTAAAAACAATTTATTGTATGCGATATCATCGGAGCAAATGCCTTTGTTGAATGTGAAAACAGGAAAAGGGCAATTAGTAAATAATGCAAAATTTAAAGTAGATAAACTTGTTGAGGTTATGGG
>JAYVVD010000381.1:0-2834 GCA_043787295.1 Ferruginibacter sp.
ATTAACCATTGCAGACAAACATTCTTTTTTTAACGCTGAAGGTTTTTTCTGCTACTGGTGGTATTGAAAAAGTATGCCGTATAATGGGGAAAGCATTGTATGAATTTGGGCTGGAAAATGGAGCCGGTATTCATATCATGAGCATGCACGATCAACAAAAGCAAGCGGCAAATAATGTATATTTTCCAGTTGAGATTTTTTCAGGTTTTGCTGCCAATAAAACTGCGTTTGTTTTAGACGCCGTAAAAAAAGGAAGAAAAGCAGATGTAGTAATCATAAGCCATATCAATCTTTTGGTGGCAGGGTGGTTTATAAAAAAAGCACATCCTTCAACAAAAATAATATTGATGGCCCATGGCATTGAAATATGGGGCAATCTTAAGCCCGCTAGAAAAAAAATGCTTGAAGTGTGTGATAAAATAATTTGTGTAAGCAATTATACTGCTCAAAAAATAAAAGAAAAACACCAGCTTTCTACTACTTCTATCAGTGTATTAAATAACTGTTTAGATCCTTTTTTAAACAACCAGCATACAGCCATTGCAAATAATAATTTAAGAAAGCAATATTGTTTTACACCCGACGATGTTGTGTTATTAACCCTTACAAGATTGTCATCAAAAGACCGGTACAAAGGATATGAATATGTTTTGGAAGCCATGAAAAACCTTACAGCAAAAAACAAAAATATAAAATACCTGCTGGCAGGTGGCAGCAGTGAAGGTGAGCAATTGTTCATTAAACAACTGATTAAAAAATATTCACTGGAAGAAAATGTAATTCTTGCAGGATATATACTAGAAGAAGATTTGGCAACTCTTTTTTCTATGGCAGATATTTATGTAATGCCCAGCACGAAAGAAGGATTTGGAATTGTGTTTATAGAAGCTATGTATTATGGCCTGCCCGTGATAGCCGGTAATCAGGATGGTTCTACAGACGCCTTGCTTGGTGGAAAACTTGGGTTACTGATTGAACCCAACAGCGCAACAGAAATTGAAATGGCTGTTAATAAAATAATGAAAAATATAAATGCCTGTAAACCTGATCCAAAATTATTAATGGAAAATTTTGGCTATGAGGCTTATAAAAAAAAGCTGGTAAAAGCATTGTACAATTAATGAGTACGGTAGTAATGGAAGAAATAACAACGGAAGACCAATGGGATGAAGTAATAGAACCTACAGGCAAGCTGCTTGACCTAAGGTTGAAAGAAGTGTGGAAATACCGTGACCTGTTGCTGCTTTTTGTAAAAAGAGATTTCGCAGCACAATACAAACAAACCATCCTTGGTCCAGTGTGGCATTTGATACAGCCTATATTTACGACAGCCGTTTTTTTACTCGTCTTTCACAGCATTGCAAATATTGATACAGATGGGATAAATGCGGTACCTTTTTACATGAGCGGCATCGCCATCTGGAACTATTTTTCCAGTTGCCTCACCGGCACTTCCAACACCTTTGTTGCCAATGCAGGTATTTTTGGAAAGGTTTATTTTCCAAGATTGGTTATACCCTTAAGTACTGTATTGAGCAACATCATTAAATTTGTAATACAGTTTTTTCTGTTGCTGGTAGTGCTTGTTTATTTTGGTATAAAAGATGGTCATTTTTATTTTAGTATTACCTGGTTGCTTGTGCCGGTGCTTGTGCTTATGATGGCGGGCATGGGTTTGGGTTTGGGTATCATCATATCTTCACTCACCACCAAGTACAGAGATTTTGCAGTGTTGATAGGCTTTGCCGTGCAGTTGCTCATGTATGCCACGCCTGTTGCATATCCGTTATCTTTCATAAAAGGAAAAAGTTACGAATGGTTAATTACTGCCAACCCGCTAACGCCCATTGTAGAGGCATTCCGCTATGCCATGTTTGGAAAGGGAAGTTTTGATGGGCTGCATTTAATGTACAGTGGTATTTTTATTCTTATAACACTTTTTTTAGGTACGGTTATTTTTAATAAAGTGGAGAGAAGTTTTATGGATACGGTGTAGGGTTAAATGAAGAAATAAGAATGTTGAATTTAAAATTTTAAACAAACGATGGTAATGACTAATATAAAATTGTTTGAAGAAAGACAGGTAAGATCTGTTTGGAATATTACAGATGAAAAATGGTATTTTGTTGTTGTAGATGTTGTTCAAATTCTTACCGATAGCTCTAATCCTACTGATTACATTAAGAAAATGCGAAAGAGGGATAGTAGCTTAGCAGAAGGATGGGGACAATTTGTCACCCCCCTTCTGATAGAGACAAAAGGAGGTAATCAAAAACTTAACTGCGCAGATTCTAAGAGCATTTTGCGAATAATACAATCAATTCCATCTCCCAAAGCTGAACCTTTCAAATTATGGCTTGCTCAGGTTGGATCGGATAGATTGGACGAAATAAGCAACCCTGAATTAGCAATAAAAAGGACGAGAGAACTTTATAAAATGAAAGGCTATTCGGATGACTGGATAAAAAAAAGAATAAGAAGTATAGCAATAAGAGAAGAACTAACCAGCGAGTGGAAATTAAGAAAGATTAAAGAACAAAATGATTATGCAATATTAACTTCTGAAATATCAAAAGCTACATTTGGGATTACACCTGCAGAATATAAAAAAATAAAAAGTTTAAAAAGTCAAAATTTGAGAGATCACATGAATGATCTTGAGTTAATTTTTTCGATGTTAGGTGAAGCTTCCACAATAGAAATAATAAAAACTAACAACCCTATTGGTTTTATTGAAAATAAAAAGGCTGCAAAGCAAGGTGGATCTGTGGCGGGGAAAGCAAGAAAAGATTTAGAATTAAAAACAGGTAAAAATATTGTCTCTTCAAAGAATT
>JAYVVD010000382.1:0-4525 GCA_043787295.1 Ferruginibacter sp.
TACTTTCCCTTCCATAAGTTTTGCCCGGCAAGTACAACATACACCACCTTTGCATGCATAAGGAAGATCCGCTCCTTGTTGCAACGCTGCATCTAAAATATTATCCGCTTTGTAGGCCAGATCAAAATTAAAAGTCCTGCCATCGAGCTTTATGGTAATATTACTTTTTGGGCCTGCATCTTCTGCCTCTGCCAATTGTTTATTGTCAACTGCCAACTTCTTCTGCCCCGGTGTGGTAAACAATTCAAAATGGATATTCTTTTTGTGCATTCCATTTTCTTCTAAAAAAGCAGCAGAGGCAAAAATCATTTCTTCAGGCCCACAGATGAAGGCATCATTAAATGTTTTAAAGTTTAGCAAATGTTTTAGTCCTTCTAATTTTTCAGTTCCTATTCTACCATAATTTATTTCTGCATCCGTTCTTTCTCTGCTTAAAATATTTACACAGGTAAAGCGCTCCATAAATTTATTTTTCAGTGCTTCTATTTCTTCAAAAAAAATAATTGAGCTACGGCTTTTATTTCCGTAAATTAATGTAAAGCTGCTTTGCAGTTGCATTTTAAGCGTGTGCTTTATAATAGAAATAATGGGTGTAATGCCGCTGCCCGCTGCTATGGCCAGGTAATTACCGGTTTCAGGTTTTGCATTAAATCTTCCTGTGGGCGGCATAATTTCAAGCACATCTCCTGCTTTTAATTCATCATTTGCAAAAGAAGAAAACAAACCACCGGTTGTTTTCTTTATAGCAACCCGTAACTCCTGCTCATAAGGAGCATTGCATACAGAATAAGAGCGACGAACTTCTTCACCATTTATATTTTTCTTTATGGTAATGTTTTGCCCTTCTTTAAAAGAAAAAATTTCGATTAAATCTTCGGGTATCAAAAAACTTACAGATACGCAATCCGATGTTTCTTTTTTTACCTCTTTTACTTTTAAACTATGAAAATGTGAAGCCATTATTTTATTATTCCGTGTAGTAAATGCTGAACCATTGTTTCTTCCAGTTCTTCTATTGTAAATTCGTTTTTATGACGCTGCCTTAACTCCAAACCACGCACTGCGGAAAGTATGGCAAGCACTGCAATACTCGGTAATAAGTTTTTAAATATTTTTTTTGCAATTCCATCTTTTATAATATCGATCATATTTTTTTCGTAGAGTTTTCTTTGAGCAAGAAATTCTTCCAGCAATTTTTGTGGCAGCCTTTTCCATTCATGTTCCGATACAAAAACTTTATCAAAATCTGTTGATAATTTTCTTACATGAAAACGAATTATTTCTGCTGTTTTTTCCGCTGCATTTTTTTTAGATTGAAGTACCTCTTCCATGTGCACGGTATAATCTTTTGCCACCCCAAAACAAATTTCCTCTAACAATTCGGCCTTAGATCCAATATGATTGTAAAGGCTCGGTGCTTCTATACCAAGTGTTTCTGCAAGTTCTCTAACCGAGGCGGCAGCAAAACCTTTTTTTCTAAAAAGTTCTGCAGCATTTGTAAGGATCATATCTTTTATTGATCCATTGGTTTCGGGTTTTATTTTTGACATACTATAACAACAAAACTAATGTTTATTAGTCGTTTTTTAGCATATAAAACTTGTAGTTACCCTTCATAAATGCCTAATCCCTGCCTTATTACTATCCATTCATCAGTTGTACAATCCACAATTGTTGAAGGCACCATTCCACCAATACCGCCATCTATTACAAAATCTACCCGGTCTTTAAAATTTTCAAAAATAACTTCGGGATCGGTATAATCCTCTACCATTTCACCGGGTAAAGACGCGCTTAAAATTGGATTGCCCAACGCATCACCAAGATCCCGACAAATATTATTATCGGGCACCCGAAGACCAATTGTAGATTTTTTGCTCTGTAAAATTTTTGGAACCTGTTTGCTCGCAGGCAAAATAAAAGTGAAAGCACCGGGTAAATGATTCTTTAACATTCTGTACAAAGGAGTATCAATACTTTTTGTATAATCACTTAGGTGACTAAGATCTTTGCATATAAAAGACAGCTGTGCTTTTGCAGGATCAACTCCTTTTATACGGCAGATCTTTTCCACAGCTTTCGGTTGTAAAATATCGCAACCAATACCGTAAATGGTATCTGTCGGATAAATAATAATACCGCCATCTCTTAAACATTCTGCCAGTTGCTTAATTAGACGAGGTTGGGGGTTATCAGGATGAAGACGTAGTAACATCGAATAAGTTGAGTGGTTATCAGTTGATTTGTTGAAAACGATTATGAAATAATTAAAAAATGAATATCATTTTCATACTTCAATTATTTTAAAAGCCAAAACATTTTACAAAGCCTCGCTAACACATTAGCACATTAGCAAATTAGCACATTTAATTCCTTACTTTTACTCCGTTTTTAATAAATCAAAACTACAAATTTAATACCATGTCCTTAATTACTGTCGGCACAATGGCCTTTGATGCAATTGAAACGCCCTTTGGCAAAGTAGATAAAATTATTGGTGGCTCTGCAACTTACGTAGCGTATGCAGCAGCTAATTTTATAAACCCTATTCAGCAAATTTCAATTGTTGGTTACGATTTTCCGCAGGAAGAAATGGATGAGCTTACAGCAAGAGGTGTAGAGCTTGACGGTGTTGAGATTGTTAAGGACAAAAAATCATTTTTCTGGAGTGGCAAATATCATATGGATATGAACTCCAGAGATACACTTGTTACCGATTTAAATGTATTGGAAGACTTCAATCCGATTGTACCTGATTCTTACCAGGGTGCAGAGTTTTTAATGCTTGGTAACTTGATGCCAAAATTACAACTGGATGTTATCAAGCAACTAAAGAAACGTCCAAAATTAATTGTGATGGACACAATGAATTTTTGGATGGACATTGCCATAGATGATTTAAAAGAGGTTATAAAAAATGTAGATGTGTTACTGGTAAACGATGCAGAAGCAAGACAATTAAGTGGAGAGTTATCATTAGTAAAAGCCGCAAAAAAAATAATGGAAATGGGCCCCGATTTTTTAATTATAAAGAAAGGAGAGCATGGTGCATTATTGTTTCATGAAAGCCAGGTTTTCTTTGCGCCGGCTTTGCCGCTTGAAGAAGTTTTTGACCCAACAGGCGCCGGCGATACTTTTGCCGGAGGTTTTATTGGATACTTAGCAAAAACAAAAGACATCAGTTTTGATAATATGAAAACCGCCATTATTGTTGGAAGTGCAATGGCAAGTTTTTGTGTAGAAAAATTTGGTCCTGAGCGTTTAAAAGAAATAACAAAAACAGATATAAATGCAAGAATTGCAGAATTTGTACAGCTTGTAAATTTTGATATTGATTTAGTTTAAAAGAATAACATGCTTGAAATTGTAATACTGTACTTTCTTACAAAAAAAATTGGTGTACTGGCTGCTACAAAAGGATTATCAGCCGGAAGGTGGAAGTTAAACCTTGTGCTGGCTTGGATTGTAGCAGAATTGGTCGGAGCAGTGATGGCAGTCATGATTTTTGGAAAAGATAATTTATTCAGTTCTTTATTAATAGCAATTGCCTGTGCCGTTTCTACCTATTTCATCATTATGAATTATTTAAACAAACTGCCAGATGTAATTGATGAAGAAGATTTAAATAATATTGGCAAAGAGCAATGACACTTCCTTACAAAAATAAATCCTGAAACAATTTACCACCAGGTACAACGGCGTATTTTTCCAAGTCTGTTATACCATCTTCCATTAAAACAATTTCATCAATAAATGTATTTCCTGTGCAGGTGGCGGCGGGTTTGCTTATAATGGAGAAGGCAGCATCTGCAACAATTTCCGGCGTTCTGCTCATATTTATTAATGCATCGCCACCCAGTAGATTTTGTACCGCAGCAGTAGCAATAGTTGTACGTGGCCAAAGGGCATTTGATGCTATACCAAAAGGTTTTAATTCTGCAGCTAACCCAAGCGCAATCATCGTCATGTTATATTTTGTAAGTGTATAAGCAATATGATCTTTAAACCATTTCATATCCATATTTAACGGCGGCGAAAGTGTAAGAATATGTGCATTGCTAGATTTTTTTAGATGTGGAATGCAGGCTTTGCTCATAAAAAAAGTCCCACGCACATTTATGTCATGCATCAAATCAAAACGTTTTGGTTCCGTTTTTTCTGTACCGGTTAATGAAATGGCTGAAGCATTGTTTATCAGCACATCTATACCGCCAAAAGTTTCCACAGCTTTATCCACTGCTTCCTGTATTTGCAACTCATCTCTTATATCGCATATAACTGCTAAGGCATGACCGCCGACTTCTTCAATTTCTTTTGCTGCAGAATATATTGTACCACCAAGTTTAGGATCTTCTTTTGTACTCTTTGCTGCTACAACAATATTTGCCCCTTCACCAGCAAGTCTCAGGGCTATTGCCTTACCTATACCACGGCTTGCACCTGTAATAAAAATAGTTTTTCCTTTTAATGACATGTTGTACATTTCTTAATAATAAAAAAGAAAAGTTAGCATATTCAATTGAAA
>JAYVVD010000383.1:0-8302 GCA_043787295.1 Ferruginibacter sp.
AACTAAATTTTATAAATACAGTTTGGGGCTATGTACTAAGAAGCATTTTTGAACAATAGTTCGGGCTTCTACGGCTACGGTATTTTTTAAACAAATATGCCTTTGGCATTTGTATAAAAAATACTGCCCTCCGTCCCTCGCAGCCCTTCATCATTTTATTTTTTTTCAACTTTTATTGTTTCGTATGTTGCCGCAGGCACCGCCTATGTTATTATTTTTTCTTGCTACTACTAATGTTGTGCCCCGATGGGGCTTTGGCGTTTTGTAATTGTCGAATACAACATGATTTTTTTCTCCAATTATAACAATACCATTCCTAACTTGTGTTTCAATAATTAATTCCTAATTCCTAATTCCTGTTCAATCCAAACCCCACTCTCTTTCAATAAATTTATCAGTTCATCAACCGCCACTTCGCTGTTTATATTTTTCTTCACCACTTCCTTCCCTCTATACAAAGTTATTTTCCCTACACCGCTTCCTACATAACCAAAATCTGCATCGGCCATTTCTCCCGGACCGTTTACTATGCAACCCATTACAGCAATCTTTAACCCCTTTAAATGGTTGGTTACATTTCTTATTTTACTTGTCGTCTCCTGCAGGTCAAACAAAGTCCTTCCACAGCTTGGGCAACTGATGTATTCTGTTTTTGAAATGCGTGTACGCACTGCCTGCAAAATTGAAAAAGAAGTATTGTTTAAAAACTGGTAATTATTGGTAGCAGCCAAATAAGTTCTGCCACTTACTTTATTATTTATAATTTGTGATGGATCGTTTATCAACCATATTCCGTCTCCCATTCCGTCTAATAATAAACCGCCCGCTGTTGCACTAAATTCTATTAACTGTGCATCAATGGTATTCTTCATACTTTCCACTGCTATCACAACAGGGCAATGTATTTGTTTGCTTTCAAGTTCATTTATAAACATCCTCATTTGCTGCATGGCATTTTTTTTTGCAGAATAAATACACAGCACAACATTATTTGTTTCAGCAAGTTTTTTTATTAATGCAGCATTTTCATCATCCACGCAAACAGAAATAAAGTTTAGTTTTTCATGCACTTTTTCTGCCGCCAAAAATTCATAAGAAGTAAATAGTGGGAAACATTTCTTCTCATCTGTTATTGCATTTTGCCATATTTTATAATTACAAATAAAGTTCAATGTGCCAGGCAAAGCAAAGTTTATTAACTTATCTTCAGCATAAATATAATCAGCCGCCGCATCTGCAATATTCCATTTATCTGTTACTGCATCGTATCTATAACCTATGGTCTGTAAATCATCAGCAGCAATGGTTTTAGCCAACATGAAATCTGCCAATACTATCGGTACATTTTTATCTCCAATGTTATTAACAGCATTTGTGGTTCGTCTTTTATATTCGAATGGGGAGTAGGAAAGATTGACCACAGACGACTGACCACAGACCACGCTGGCTACAGTCATTAAATGTGCTTCATTGTCGTCCATTGTCCGTTTTCCGTCGTCTTTATTATTTTTCGCTTCGTTGTTGTCTGTCGTCTGTCGTCTGTCGTCCCCTTCATACCTCTCCACTAAATCCTTACAAACGGGTATTTCAAATTCCGGATCTTCAGTAAGACTTACCCTAATTGTATCGCCAATTCCATCTTCTAATAAACTACCAATACCTATAGCAGATTTTATTCTACCATCTTCTCCATCACCAGCTTCCGTAACGCCCAAATGTAATGGATAGCATTCGCCAAACTCATCCTGCATATGTGTAATAAGCAAACGATAAGCCTGCACCATTACCAAAGGATTGCTACTCTTCATGCTCAAAATAATGTGATGGTAATCTTCTCCTCTTGCTATCCTCAAAAATTCCATTGCACTTTCTACCATGCCAATGGCAGTATCACCATAACGACTCATAATTCTATCGCTTAAACTGCCGTGGTTAGTACCAATGCGCATGGCAGTGCCATGTTCTTTGCAAATTATAACAAGTGGTGTAAAACGTTCTTTAATTCTGTCTATTTCTTCAGCGTATTCTGCATCAGTATATTCAATCTGTTCAAACTTTTTCTTATCTACATAATTGCCGGGATTCACCCTTACTTTTTCAATAATTTTGGCTGCTATTTCCGCTGCATTTGGTGTGAAATGTATATCTGCAACAATTGGTGTATTGTAACCAAGCCTGCGCAATTCATCTTTTATATTTTGTAAATTTTCCGCTTCGTTTTTAGAGGGTGCCGTTATACGGACAAGTTCGGCACCTGCTTCTATACAACGAATTGTTTGTGCAACAGTACCAACCGTATCCATTGTATCAGTCGTCGTCATCGTTTGAATCCTTATTGGATTATTACCACCAATTACGAGGTTGCCAACTTTTACTTCTCTGGTTTTTAAGCGTTTATATTCAGACAGTGAACCGCAATATGAACTCATCTTTATTCTCTATGTGAGCAACAAAGTTAACCAATCAAAGCAACTAAATTTTACCATAAAACTGTTAGTTTTTACGATTATCAAAAAAAATCCCGAATGAGAAACCATTCGGGATTTTTTTAAATGTATATAGATTTTATTGTTTTACAATTGTTCTCCTATCTACAACGTCATTATTTTTATCTCTTATTAGCAGGCTATAATTTCCTGCTGCAAAAGCGCCCATTAAAATTTCTGTACGCTTATCTGTTATCGTTTTTTGAAGAAGTAATGATCCTCTAGCATCAAATAATTGCAATACTGCTTTATCGTTCTGCAAAGTTTGCGGCACAGTAATATTCAAGATGTCAGAAACGGGATTAGGATAAGCTACAATGGTTCCTTTAATACCGTTAAATAAAATCTTCACAATCGGACTGTATTCAAAATGCCCGTTTTTATCAACCTGTTTTAGCCGATAATAGTTTGCACCTGTCACTGGGTCATTGTGCGGTAAAGAATACGCTTTAAGTGTGCTGCTGTTTCCCGCTGCATTTACTCTTCCGATCTTTTTAAAATTTATACCGTCAGTGCTATGTTCAACTTCAAAATAATCGCTGTTTAATTCCTGTAAGGTTGACCATTTTGCCATTACAATATTCTGTTGCGCCTGTGCAGTAAATTCCAGCAATGTTACCGGCAAAACAGTTCCTGTAAAATCTACAACTCTTACTGTTGTTAAACTCCAATCATCCAGTATTCGTATGTAAAGATTTTTCTTTGTTCCTCCAAATGAGCCATCTACGGGCACATTAAATGCAAAGTTTGTTATCTGCCCGTTATTACCCGGAGGTATTGAAACTGCGGTTGCATTTCCAAAACCCGGGTCTGTTGTCCAGAACCATTCGAGCTTTACAAACTGATCTGTTGGCGGCACAGGAAGCACTGTTTCATAATAGAATAAAGCTGTGCTTGTTAAACTCCATTTGCCGTTTGCATCTTTGATCCTGATATACAATCTGTGTAATCCACGGGTTAATGATGTGGCTGCAAAATTGAAATTTTGTATGATCGTTTGCCCCTGCGGCGAAACAGTAAATGCCGTTCCGCTTCCAAAACCAGGGTCGCTGTCTACATAATATTCGGCAGTTGCAATATTTGGAACAGTATTATTTATTACCGGCTCTTTATAAAATAATTGCGGTATTGATAAGCTCCATTTTCCATTTACATCTCTTGTGCGCACATACAAATAATGGAGACCATTTGAAAGAGTGGTTACGATTCCGTTAAAATTAAAATTTACATTTTGTCCGGCTGTTACTGCGGCTGTTATTGCGTTTCCAAAACCGGGGTCTGTATCAAAGAAGTATTCAGCGGATGTTATATTAGGAATAGGATTGATGAGTATTGCTTCTTTATAAAATAATTGCGGTACAGATAAACTCCACTTACCGTTCGCATCTTTTGTGCGGACAAATAAATTATGTAATCCATTTGTAAGTGAAGAGATATTTCCTGCAAAATTAAATATTACTGTTTGTCCTGTTGCGACAGTTGCTGTTGTTGCATTTCCAAAACCTGGATCTGTATCAAAGAAATACTCCGCAGAAGTGATATTTGAAACAAGGTTATTTAAAACTACTTCTTTATAAAATAACTGTGGAATTGATAAACTCCAGTTTCCGTTTGCATCTTTTGTGCGTACAAACAAATTGTGTAACCCATTTGTAAGAACTGTAATATTTGCAGCAAAATTAAATATTACGGTTTGCCCAGCTGTAACGCTTGCCATAGTTGCATTTCCAAAACCCGGGTCTGTATCAAAGAAATACTCCGCAGATGTAATATTAGGTATAACACTACTTATAGAAGGTGGCTTATAAAATACCTGCGGAATGCTCATGCTCCACGTACCGTTTGCATCTCTTGTACGTACAAATAAATTATGAAAGCCACTTGAGAGTGCGGCAATATTTCCGTTAAAATTAAATGTTACTGTGTGCGCAGCAGTAATACCTGCTGTGGTTGCATTGCCAAAACCGGGATCTGTATCAAAGAAATATTCTGCAGAGGTAATAGTTGGGATTGCGTTTGCAACCAAAGCTTCTTTATAAAATAATTGTGGGGTTGAAATACTCCATTTTCCGTTTGCATCTCTTGTGCGTACATACAAATTGTGTAAGCCGTTTGGTAAGGGTGCAATGTTTCCTGCAAAACTGAATGTAACGGTTTGCCCGGCTGTAACGCTTGCTGCGATGGCGTTTCCAAAACCCGGGTCTGTATCAAAGAAGTATTCAGCGGATGTAATACTTGCAACTGCATTTGCAACAACTGTTTCTTTGTAAAATAATTTAGGAGTTGATAAACTCCATTTTCCATTTGCATCTCTGGTACGTACAAACAAATTGTGCAAGCCACTTAATAACGGTGCAATGTTTCCTGCAAAATTAAACGTAATATTTTGTCCAGCTGTTACGGCTGCTGTAGTTGCGTTTCCAAAACCGGGATCTATATCAATAAAATATTCAGCTTCGGTAACATTAGCAATGGCGTTAGAAACGACTGCTTCCTTATACAATAATTGAGGTATAGATTTGCTCCAGTTTCCAATTGCATCCTGTGTGCGTACAAATAAATTATGCAGGCCATTTGTAAGTGCAGAAATATTTCCTGCAAAATTAAAACTAACAGTTTGCCCGGCAGTTACTGTTGCAGATAATCCATTTCCAAAACCGGGATCTGTATCAAAAAAATATTCTGCTCTTATAATATTTGCTATAGCATTAGCAGGTAGTGTTTCTTTATAAAACAATTGTGTTTTTGTAAGGCTTCTTCTGTACAAACTATCAACCGCTCTTACATTGAGCATGTGCAGGCCGGTAGATAAGGTTGAAATATTTGGCGTAAAATTTAAATTAGTTATTGTAACCGCAGGTGTTGGAACCGTTACCTGTATTGCATTTCCAAAGCCCGGATCGGTATCAAAAAAATATTCCAGATGATGAATTTTTTCTGTTGCCTGCGCATTTGCAACATTCATACTCAAAGAAAAACACATAAGTATGCAGCCCGTAATTTGTAAAATTATTCTTTTCATAATGAGTAAAATTGTAGGGTGTTAAATAGGAGGCAGTAAGTATTATTTCTGCCTCCTTCATTTTACTCTTTATCAGTTATTTCCTTTTGCAGTTACAGTAACACTTATTGTTGTAGCGCCCGCAGTTATTGGTGCGATAGTAAGCCCATAGATATTTGGGATGGGTGCAATACCACTTAATTTATAAGGATAATCTCCTGCAAATGCACCAAGATCGTTACCGTCTTTTCCGATACCAATAACAGTAGAACCTGCTCCCAGCTGATAAGTGCCATCAGTAGATGCACCCCCTAAAAATGCCATTTGTGCCAGTGTTTTGGTAGAGTTACCTGTGCCATAAGTTGAGCCACTGCCCAACACGCCGGTTACAAAATGCGTAGGCTGGGTACCTGCATTATATTCAACATTGCAATTTGTAAAAGTATTTTGGTAATTTCCCTGACTACTGTACGTTAAATTATTAACTACATAAAAGCCTTGAATATTTAGTGGATTATACAATACGCTCACAACATTATTTTTTAAAATACCGCTCACACGGGCATCAAGGTTAAGACCTGTATATCCCCCAGTGATAATATTACCGTAAATATTCATGTTTGTTACAATACCTGTTCCTGTATTATTTCTAATGTTACTGGTATTCAGATTAACATTAAATATGCATTGTTTTAAACTCATACCATCAATATTTCCTGTAGAATTATTTCCTATGAAGCATGCTCCAGTAGGAAAAAGACAACGGGAGATTGTGATGCTGTTTGCTCCCATGTAAACATTCCCTACCTGGCAACCATACACAAATGAACTTGCAGAACCCGAATTGTAAAAAGTTAGGTCGCCGGTTATGCTGCCATAACTAGTATTTACCTGTGTATTTGGGTTTTGGTTAAGAAAATATCCTGCGCCAATAACGATTAAACGTTTTGTAAAAATGCAATTGCCATAAGTAGTTGGACTTTGCTCTAAATGAATGGTATCACCGCTTGCAACCAATCCATTATCATTTACCTGTTGCAAGGTTGTGCTAATTGGAAAATCTGAAACAATTGCCGGTACAGGATTGTTACCGTTATTGTTTACACGCCATATTTTAGCGCTTGCATTAAAATTGAAAATAACTGCAGTAACTGCCAGTAAGGAGATTTTTGTAAATAGTGCTTTCATGATTATTTTTTTGATGTAAAAATAATTTTATGAAACAATGAAGTACATACCCACCAATGGGTATTTTTTATTTACCAGTCTTTCGCAGGCTTATCGGGAGATGAAGTGCCTACTTTATGAAGTTTATCCTGCAGTTCTTTTTCTTTTTGCAACAGCGCCTGCAATTTTTGCTCAGCATCTTTCTGGGTTAAATTGCTTTGCTGGGGTTTTGGTTGTTGGTCGTTTTTATTTTTATTGTCGTTCTGCTTGTCATTTTTATTTTTTTCATCCTGCTTTTGCTTGTCTTCTTTTTGCTTTTGCAAAGCAATCTGAAGGTTATGCCTGGCATCTATATTATTCGGATCAATCTTTAAAGCATTTTTATAATTTAGTATACAGTCTTCTGTTTTTTTATCATTTTGCAACACCACTCCTTTGTTATATAAAGAATTGCTTTTTTCAATAGGAATATTCATCGCTTCAACTGCTTTTTCGTAAGCTGCAATAGCTTCTTCTTTTTTATCAGCTTTATACAAAGCGTTTCCTAAATTATAATTCGCAATAGCATTATTTTTTTCGACAACTGTATTATAATATTTTATGGCCGATTGGTAATCTTTTCTTTTGTAAGCATCATTACCAAGTTTTATATTTTCGTTTTCAGCCTGTGCTGTAGCAGCTAAAGAAACAGAAATCAACAATATGACAGCAATTAATTTTTTACTTTTCGATCTTACATTTTTTACTTCAGCAATAAACAACTCTATTATTAAAAAAAGCAAAGCAGCACCCAACAATAACTGAAACCAACTTTTATAATTAACGAGAGAGTCATCATTGACCGTTCTTTTATCCATAGTAGAAAGATTATTATACAAACTATTTACAACTGCATCTGTATTGCTAAAAAGATGGTAATCGCCATTTCCTTTTTTTGCAATATCTGCCAAAGCCTGTTCATTTAGTTTAGTTATAACGGTAATGCCCTGTTCATCTTTTTTAAGTTCGTTTGTTACAGGATCCATTATTGGTGCACCTTCGGGCGTGCCCATACCAATCGTATTTATTATAACGCCTTGTTGAGCCATTTCTTCGGCTACTTTTAAAGCATTCTCTTCGTGGTCTTCACCATCGCTGATTAATACTACTGCTTTGTATTTTTTTTCTTTGCTATTGAAAGATGAATAACACATTTTAAGTGCCTCACTAATAACTGTACCCTGTGTAGGAATTGTTTGTGGAGTTGCTGCAGACAAATACATTTTTGCTGCGGAATGATCTCCGGTTAATGGCATTTGCAAATATGCTTTGCCTGCAAATACAACTATCCCGACTCTATCATTATCCAGTTTATCAATCAATTTATTTAAAAATTGTTTTGCCCTTTCAAGTCTGTTTGGTGTTATATCCTGCGCAAGCATGCTGTTACTTACATCCAGTGCTATCATTACATCAATACCGTTTCTTGTTATTTTTTCACTTCCTTTTGGACTGCGAAAATTGGCAAGACTAAGGATAATTAAAGCCATTGCAAAAAATAACAATAAAAATTTTTTGTATGGAGATGAAGTATTAAAGTTTGAGGTAAGTTCTTTTACCAGCTGCGGATCCCCCATTTTTTTAAAAGCAACCTTGCGCTTTTGGCGTG
>JAYVVD010000384.1:0-9615 GCA_043787295.1 Ferruginibacter sp.
TTTACGCAGGATGGAAATTTAATAATATCCAATGAAGTTGATTATAAAGGATGTGCAACACTTTTACTTTTAAAAAATAAAAATACAAATAAATGAACAGGAATTTACTTTTGATTTTAATATTGTTTATTCGCATACCTGGTTTAAATGCGCAAACAGTAAAAGATAATGACAGCGTGCAGGCAAGGATTTTATTGATTGGAGATGGTGGCCAGTTAACAAATGGGAGACACCCTGTTGTAAATGCTGCAAGAAAAATTGTGCCGATGGATAGTAAAACAACAATTATTTATTTGGGAGATAATTTATACAAAACAGGCTTACCTGATAATGCAATGCCAACTTATGACATTGCCAAAGCACCATTGGATTCTCAAATTGAAATTGCAGGCAAAGCACCCGTAAATGTTTTTTTTATACCTGGCAACCATGATTGGGCAAATGGTTCGAGAATTGGCTATGAATCTATTTTAAGAGTGCAGAATTATATTGATGTTTTGGGAAATAAATATATCCGTCAATTACCAAGAAACGGATGTCCAGGACCTGTAGAAGAAAAAATAAATGATGATGTTAGTCTGGTAATGGTGGATTCTCAATGGTGGTTACAGGAGACTGAAAAGCCTGGTGTTGAATCTGATTGTCCTTATAAAACAAAAGCAGAGGTGATTACACAGTTAAAAGATATCATGGATAAAAATGATAAAAAATTTGTGATTTTTGCCATGCATCATCCTGTAAGAAGTTATGGGCCTCATGGCGGGTTTTTTACATTAAAGCAACATATTTTCCCTTTTACAGATGTCAATAAAAAACTTTACATTCCATTACCAATAATTGGTTCAGGATATCCGTTAACCAGAGCTGTATTTGGTACAGCGCAAGATCTTAAACACCCACTTTATCAGGAAATGATCACCGCTTTTGAAAGCGTAGTAAAAGGGCATAAAAATGTAATCTTCGTAAGTGGTCACGAACATACTTTGCAGTTAATAAAAGATACCAATTACATAAACATTGTAAGCGGAAGTGGAAGTAAAAACTCAAGGGTTTCTAAAAGTAGAAATACCGTTTTCGCATCGGGCGATTATGGATTTGTAACGCTTGATGTTTTAAAAAATAAATCTGTAAGATCAACCTTTTATAATGTTGATGGTGATAATGTAAAACAAGTGTTTACTAAAAATATTCTCGATTTTTCACAGGTAAAAGTTCTTAAAGGGATAACTGATACCTTAAGAATTCCAGATTTTAAATTCAAGGACAGTGTGGTTATTTCTGCCAGCGATAGGTACAAAAATCAAAAAAAGATTAAAGACGCTTTGCTTGGCGAAAACTATAGGAGAGAATGGAATACGCCAGTACAGTTTAAAGTGTTTAATTTACGAAAGGAGAGAGGTGGTTTTGTTATAAAAGGAATTGGCGGCGGAAAACAAACAAAATCTTTAAAACTCGAAGACAAAAACGGCAAGGAATGGACACTGCGTACAATAGATAAAGATCCTGAAAAAGCAGTTCCTGAAAATTTAAGAGGAACTATTGGGCAGGCTATTGTGGTAGATGTTATAAGTGCCAGCAGTCCTTATGCGCCGCTCACTATACCTGTACTCGCAAAGGCTGCGGGCGTCCCTGCAGCCAATCCTCAGTTCTTTTTTGTGCCGGATGATCCTGCATTTGGATATTACCAATCAGTTTTTAAAAATACTGTATGCATGTTGGAAGAAAAGCAGCCAACACCTGATGAAACAGATACAAAAAGTACAAATTCTATTATGAACAAAATGTTTGCAAAGAATGATCACCACATAGATCAACCTGCAGTTTTGAGAGCAAGATTGTTGGATATGCTTATTGGTGATTTTGACAGACATGCAGATCAATGGAAATGGGGTACAAAGGATACAGGAAAAGGTAAAGTTTATTATCCGGTGCCAAAAGACAGGGATCAGGCTTATTTTAATTCTAATGGATTATTGTTGAAATATCTTTCAAACAATTCAATGCCTTTTTTACAAGGGTTTAAATCAAAAATAAAAGATATTAATGGACTTAATTACGTTGCAAAGGATTTTGATAGAACTTTTATGAACGAGTTAAGCAAAGAACAATGGAAATCAATATCTGATAGTTTTTCTCAAAATATTACTAACGAGGTTATTAAAAATGCGTCTTCTAAATATCCCCCTGAAATAAAGTTATTTGATTCAACTTTTACATCTGATAAATTGATGTCCAGAAGAGATGATTTACCAAAACAGGCTATGAAATATTATAAATTTTTAGCTAAAGGTGTAACTGTTACCGGAAGCAATGAAGAAGAGTATTTTCATGTACAAAACGATAATGGTGGAATAAAATTGAGTGTTTATAATAAAGATAAAAATGGTGATACCACTGCATTAATTTATCGCCGAACATTCATTCATAAAGAAACGAAAGAACTTGTATTGTATGGTTTAAACGGCGACGATAAGTTTGTAGTTGATGACGACGTGTCATCAAAAATTAAACTAAGAATAGTTGGAGGTAAAGGAAATGATACTTATAATTTAGGAGGTAACATAAAGAAAACCATTTATGACCTTTCTACGGAAAAAAATGTAATAGAAAAGTCTAGCAGAACAGAAAAATTGTTTTCAACCAATCCACAGATCCTGGATTTTAAAAACACTGGCTTTCAATATGACAAATTTATTTTCCCTCAAGTAAACTTTGGTTATAATGCAGAAGATAAACTTTTATTGGGGGTTGGTTTTACCTCTAAAAAATTTGGATTCAGAAAAGCTCCCTATGCCAGTCTTCAAAAATTTACCAGCTTAGCAGCAATAAACAGGGGAGCATTTCAGCTTCAATATGATGGAATCTTTAATCATGTTATACGAACAAATGACTTGGTTATTAATGGCGAACTACTTCTTCCCACATTGTCAAATTTTTTTGGTTATGGAAATCAATCAACTTACAACAAAAACCTTCCAATCACATATTATAGAACAAGGTATAAATATGGATCATTTAATGTTGCTTTGAGGAAAAGATTTAATGATATTTTTCAGTTTTCTGTAGGGCCATCTTACTTTAGATACTGGAATGATTTTCAAGATAATAAAAACAGAATTTTAGCTGTACCGGCAAATATTGGAAGAGACTCTGTGGGTTTGTTTTCAACTAAGGAATATTTGGGAGGTAGAGTAAAACTGGATATTAATTACATAAATAATGAGATTTTTCCTACAAGAGGAATTACATGGTTTACAAGTTTTACTTCATTAAAAGGGTTGAATAAAAGTTCAAAAAATATTACAGATGTACAGTCTGATATGACCATATATGCTTCCATTTCTGATCTTAGCAAAGTTTCCGGAGTTTTGCGGTTTGGTGGAGGGCGAATTTTTTCAAAAGACTTTGAGTTTTTTCAGGCTAAAACTTTGGGTGTACAAAATTATCTCCGTGGATACAGAAGAAACCGTTTTTCAGGAAGAGGAATGGCTTACGGAAGCGGGGAATTAAGATTTAAAATATTTAAATCAAAATCTTTTGTATTACCTGGAGATGTAGGTGTATTGGGATTTGCAGACTTTGGAAGAGTATGGCAGAATAATGAAAATTCTAAAAAATGGCACAATTCATTTGGTGGCGGCTTTTATTTTATTCCATTTAATTTAGTGGCTATAACCGCTACTGTCGGCATTTCTCCTGAGGATAAGCTGTTTAATTTTTCATTAGGAACTAAATTTAACCTTACATTTTAAAAAGATTTTAATGGTATCCTACACATCATTATATAAAAAAACAGAAGTTTATGTAACAGAAATGTTTCAAAAACATCAGCCTCCTCATCTTGTACTCCATAATCTTGAACACACCGAAACCGTTGTAAAAAAAGTAAATGAAATAGCTGGTCATTATAATTTGAATGAAGAAGATATGATGATTGTATTTGTTGCAGCATGGTTTCATGATACAGGTTACCTACTTGATAAACCGGAGAATCATGAGCTTAAAAGTGTAGAAATAATGAAGGAGTTTATGCTCCAGCAGAAAATAAATGAGCGTATTATTGATAAAATTGAAAAATGTATTTTATCTACTAAAAACCCGAGAAATCCGCAGGATTTAAATTCAGAAATTCTTTGTGATGCAGATACATATCAGTTCGGCAGTAAGAAAGAATTTAAAAGAACAAACAAGCTTGCTTTTGAAGAAGCGTATTATTTTAGTGAAATAAAAATTACTAAACATGCTTTTAATGAATCAACCGTAAAACTGCTGGGGGATCATAGATATTATACAAGTTATTGTAAAGAAAAATTAAATGATGTGAAAAAAGAAAATATAAATAAGATAAAAAAAGAAATTAAAACTTCGGAAAAACTAACTCTCTCCGAAAAAGAAATTACAGAAAAGGATGGAACTACAAAAGGTATGCAAACTATGCTCCGCCTAACTTCATCTAATCATATTAAATTAAGTGATATGGCAGATCATAAAGCTAACATTCTCATATCTGTAAACGCTATAATTATTTCTGTCATACTTTCTGTAATGGAAAAAATATTCGGAACTGACCCATATCTTGCAATCCCCACCATTATATTCCTCACATTTTCTGTTATAACAATAGTGATAGCCATATTGGCTACCAGACCGAAAGTAAACAGAGGTACTTTTGAAGATGAAGACATCGTAACAAAAAAAACAAATCTACTTTTCTTTGGTAATTTTTATAAAATGTCACTCGAGCATTATGAAACTGCTATGCGTACGATGATGAAAGATTCAGATTATTTATATTCATCCATTGTTCAGGATATCTTTCATTTAGGGCAGGTGTTGGGTAAAAAATACAAACTGTTAAGACTTGCATATAATATTTTTATGCTGGGTATTATTTCATCAGTAATTGCATTTACATTAGCATCATTATTTCACCATGCACCTGCTGAAACTGTTATTACCAACAGTACTGGTTCTCCTTTTTAAAATAGTATACAAATGTTTTTTAACAGAGATCTTAGCTGGCTGACCTTTAATCATAGGGTATTGCAGGAAGCAAAAGATACTACTGTACCATTATATGAAAGGCTTCGGTTTCTTTCCATATTTTCTTCTAATCTGGATGAATTTTTTAGAGTTAGATATCCTGTTGTTGCGGCTTTCTCAAAACTTAATAAAAAAATAATCAGGCAAGAATCTTTTTTAAGTGAAGAAGATTTTTCCGAAAAAATACAGTTTTTTATAAATGAGCAGTTAAATGAATTTGGAGAAATTTTAATAAAAGATATTATTCCATCTTTAAAAGAAAAAGGAATTTATTTTTATTATAACAAACCCCTGTTGCCTCAACATGTGGCAGAAGTAAAACAAATTTTTTTAGCAAGAGTACTTTCATTTATACAACCTGTTTTTTTAAGTGTTGAAAGTGCGTATGATTTTTTACCCGAAAACAATCACCTATACTTTATCGTAACATTATCAAACACGCATAAAAACATGGTAAGCCATGTTTCTATAAATATTCCTTCACATAAATTAAGCAGATTTTTTGTACTAAGCTCAGTTGATGGAATGAATTATGTTGTTTTTATTGATGATATTATCAGGGAAAATATTAATATAATTTTCCCCGGACAAATCATTGAAAGTATTTACAGCATTAAGTTTAATAGAGATGCGGAAATTAATTTAGGGGATGAATATGCTGCTAATGTTTTAGAAAAAATAGAAAAACAGTTAAGCAAAAGAGATGTAGGCGCACCTTCCCGTTTTTTATTTGAAAATGGAATGCCAAGTTATTTACAAATGTTTTTGTCTACTTTTTTTAAAGCCGATATTAAAGATATGTTCGAAGGCGGGAGATACCATAACTTAAGCAACCTTTACGAATTTCCCTCTTTTGATAAAACACTGTTCTATAAAAAGCAGGAAATAATACATTATCCACCGATTGCAGGTGGCGATATTTTTTCAAATGTTACCTCAAAAGATATACTGTTACATTTACCTTATCAGTCGTACATTCCTGTGTTAAGTTTTTTTAACCAAGCTGCTGTTGATGCAGATGTTAAAGAAATATATATAACGTTGTATAGAGTTGCGGCTGAATCTCATATTGTAAATGCATTAATAAGTGCTGCAAAAAACGGTAAAAAAGTTACAGCATTTATTGAATTGAAAGCGAGGTTTGATGAAGCTAATAATATTAAGTGGAGCAGAGTAATGAAAGATGCCGGCGTAAAAATAATTTACAGCGATCCATCTATTAAAGTACATTCAAAAATTGCACTTATAAAAAAAGAAGTTGCAGGAAGAAAATTATGTTACGCCGTTTTAAGTACAGGAAATTTTAATGAAAATACCGCACTTTTTTACACAGATCATGTGTTATTGACTGCAAGGACACCCGTTTGTGAAGAACTTCAATCTTTGTTTACTTATATGCAAACCAAAAAAAAAGGGTCTTCAAAAAAAAAGATTTTATTTAATAATTTATGGGTAGCACAGTTTAATTTAATTGAGCAGTTTGAAATGCTCATTAACAAGGAAATTACCAAACATAAAAATGGGCAGCCGGCAAGAATACGAATTAAAGTAAATAATTTAGAGGAGCCTTATTTTATACAATTATTATACAAGGCAAGTGCGGCAGGGGTTGTTGTTGAATTAATAGTGAGAAGTATTTGCTGTTTAATTCCTGAACAGGAAAAACTAAGTGAACATATTGTTGTAAAAAGATTGGTTGATAAATACCTTGAGCATACGAGATTGTTTATTTTTGGGGCTGATGAAGATGCTGTTGTTGCAATGGGTTCGGCGGATTTGATGACAAGAAATCTTAGAAGAAGAATTGAAGTCTGTATAGATATCAAAGATGAAAATTGCAGACAACAACTTATTCACTACTTTCAGTTACAGTGGCAGGATAATACGAAATCATCCAGAATTTTAAACAATGGAGAGCAGCTTAGGCAGCAGGTTTCGGGTGTTGCACACAATGCACAAAATGACATTTATGATTACCTGAAAATAATATCATGTTAAAAGCTCCTAACAAATTTTCAATTTTTCAGGGCATAAAAAAATACCGGATAAGAAGGGTATTTTTTATTGCATTATTCTGGACAATCATAGATACGATATCTACAATTTTAAACTACAGTGCATCTCAGGGGCATTCTAAATCTATACTTACCCGCGCTATATTGGTTTTTTTAATGAGTACTGTCATGGGGTATTTATTTGTTTACACGTTAAGAAATGTTTTTAAAGACCGACCAATACTAATAAATTTTTTTGCTAAAACTTTTATTTTGCTTTTTGCTGCATTGGCAATGAATTTTTTATCCCATCTGGCAGATAACATTTTTGTTGAACATTTAGATTTAAGAAAAAGCCTTGTTGATTTTTACCGGTATACAATGTCAGGCAACTGGCTTTTAAGAAGAACGTTGTACTGGCTGATTATTTTTGCCATTACCCAGCTTTATTTGGAAATAAATGACAAGTATGCACCAGGTGTTTTTTTAGATATACTGGCTGGGAAATATATAAAACCACGTATTGAAAACAGAATTATAATGTTTATTGATTTAAAAGATTCTACACCTATTGCTGAAAAACTTGGGCATCAGAATTTCTTTTTATTTATAAGAGAGTTTATTTACGATTTATCATTGGCGTTAATAGAAAACAATGGAATTATTTATCAATATGTTGGAGATGAAATTGTGGTATCCTGGAAATACAACAAAGAAAATATGAAAAACTGTCTGGCTTCCATCATTTCCGGCAGAAAAAATATACAACGGCGCAGTGAACATTACCGCAGGGTGTATGGCATGATTCCAGAATTTAGAATTGGAATACATTTAGGTGATGTTACTGTAGGCGAAATTGGTGTAATAAAAAAAGACCTCGCAATGAGTGGCGATACAATGAACACCACTGCACGAATAAGAAGTGCATGCAATGAACTCAATCAAAAATTTATTGTGTCAAAAGACTTTGCAGAAAAAAGCAACTTAAAGTCTTTTCAATTGGAAGATTTAGGTATCATAGAACTTAAAGGAAAAGCAAATGGAATTGAACTATTTGCTCTGAAAATTTGATGGGATATAATTTTGTATTATCTTAAACCTTCGTTCAAAATTTTACAGTTATCATGCTCAAAACTTTACTATCCTCCCTGTTATTATTTTTTTGCATAGCAGTAAACGCTCAAAACAAAAAACCTCTTACGCATGCTGTTTACGATGGCTGGAAATCGGTTGGTGAAAGAGCTGTAAGCAATAACGGGCATTACGTTGTTTATACCATAGTGCCACAGGAAGGAGATGGATTGCTTGTTATAAATGACACTAAAAATGGTAATAAGCGTGAGATAGAACGTGGTTATGCAGCACAAATATCGCAGGATAACCGCTTTGTTTTTTTTAAAATAAAATCCCGTTATCAGGATACAAGGCAAGCCCGCATCAAGAAAAAGAAACCTGAAGAAATGCCGAAAGATTCTTTGGCAATGATTGATTTAGGTACCGACAGTATTATTAAAGTTCCACTTATTAAATCTTTTAAAACTCCGGAAAAGGGTAGTGGCTGGATAGCTTATCTGGCTGAAAAGCCTTTGCCCGACACCACTGTAAAAAAGAATATTACTGATTCATTAAAAATGAAAATTGATGAGCTTGTTAAAATTGCTGATTCTCTTCTTAGAAAATCCTTCGACTCAGTAAAAGGAAAAGTTGAAAAAGCGCAAGTCATTGCAGCTACACAAAAAGCCGTTGAAGAAATTTATAAAAAGGCCAATGATGTATTTATTGATGCAGAGGGCGATGATCCGGCTGCAGATAAAATTCAGGAAGGAACAGACCTTACTGTAAAAAATTTAGCAACCGATAAGATTAAAAAATTTAAACTGGTTAGTGAATATTATTTCGACAAAAAAGGTTCCAGACTTTTAATAGAAACCACCAAGGCCTTAAAAGATACACTCAGTAAAGCCAATGTCATTTTGTATAATTTGCAGACAGATAAAATTGATACCATCATGAATGGTTTTAATGATGCTAAGAATTTTATTTTTGATGAGAGCGGACAGCAACTTGCCTTTGTTGCTGAGCGGGACAGCACTACAAAATCGTTGCAAAAGTTTTATAAATTATGGTATTATAAAACCGGTTTAGACAGCACTGTTTTACAGGCAGACAAAAATACTACAGGGATAATAAAAGGAAATACTGTCAGCGAAAATGCAGATTTAAAATTTAGTAAGGATGGCAAAAAACTTTTCTTTGGAACAGCATCTATTGTACCTCAAAAAGATACAACCCTTGTTGACTTTGAACTTGCACGTTTAGATGTCTGGACATATAATGATGATTATCTGCAACCTCAGCAATTAAAGCAGTTACAACAGGAATTAAAGAGAAGTTACAGTGCAGTTGTTGAGCCCGGGCAAAATACACTTTTACAACTTGGGACCGATTCATCAGAAAACATTTCATTGATAAATGAAGGCAATGCTGATTATGTTTTGGCACAGTCAACAAAAGGAAAAAGAATTGCTTCGCAATGGGAAGGCAGAGCACTTACAAATGCGTATTTAATAAATGTAAA
>JAYVVD010000385.1:0-8396 GCA_043787295.1 Ferruginibacter sp.
AAATTGTTTTCTGCAGGTATGATGTTGAGCGGTGTATCTATGGTTGTAATGATGTCATTGCATGAACTGAATACATTGGGTATTGCCTCAGCAGGTATCATAATGGGCCTCAGTTTTGGTTTTTACTGGGCCAATAGAGATTGCCTCGCATTGTCTATTACCAATGACAGTAACCGAAATTATTATTACGGAATGGAAACATTATTTTATACAATCATTTCAGTAATTATTCCAATTACAATCGGTTTATTTATCGATTCTCAAATTAGCGATGCGCAAAAACACAATGCATATTTAATCATTACTGGTGTCGTTTTTGCAATAACTATTTTAGCATCTATAGTATGTTTTAGAGGAAGTTTTCAAAATCCCGGAGAAAAAAAATATATCTTCTTTAAATTCCATCCCCTTTGGTATAAGTTATTAACCCTGGCCTCCCTCAAAGGATTAGCGCAGGGCTTTTTGGTAACAGCACCCGCAATGTTGATATTAAAATTCTTTGGCAATGAGGGTGCATTGGGATCGGCCACTTCAATAGGGGCGATAATTGCAGCAATTATTATGTATGTATTGGGTCGTATTTCCAAACCATCTGACAGGATAAAAATATTTGCTGCAGGACTTTCCTTATTTGCCTTTGGCGCTGCTGTTAACGGAGTTTTATTTAGTGAATTGGGCGTGATAATTTTTATTTTATTATTGCTGATTGCAAAACCATTGATGGACCTTGCTTATTTTCCCATTCAATTTCAGGTGATTGATATTGTTTCCAAAATTGAAAAAAGAAGTGAGTTTGCTTATATACTAAACCATGAAGCGGGTTTGTATATCGGCCGGTTTTCCGGTGCAGCCACCTTTTTGTTGATGGCCAGATTTGGCTCTGCAGAAATTGCTTTAAGATATGCAGTTGTAATTATTGGCATGTTGCAGTTATCTTCCATATTTGTTGCAAAAAAAATAATTGCACAGGGAAAACTGCTTGCTCCGCAGGAACAGGAAATTGATATGAAAGTGCTGGGTGTAGTAGCAGAAGCGGAGATATAAAAATGTTGGTCACAATCAATAATCATCTGTTTAAAATGAACCCCCGGAAAACAAATTTTAAAATATCCATTTTCTCCGCAATTGTGTTAGCAAGCTCAACCATAATTTTCTGTTCTGCTTTTTTGAAAGAAACAAGTACAGTAAAAATTTGGTGGAAGGAGTCAGTGTTTTACGAAATATACATGCCCAGTTATGCTGATAGTGATGGCAATGGATATGGAGATTTTAAAGGCATGACCACTAAACTGAATTACCTACAATCATTGGGAGTGAAGGGTATTTGGCTTACTCCTTTTTTACAATCGCCCAAAGTGGATAATGGCTATGATGTTGCGAGCTATTATAATATTGATTCCATTTATGGCAATACAAATGATTTTAAAAAATATTTATCACAAGCGCATAAAAAAGGGATAAAAGTAATTATGGATATGGTGCTCAATCATACTTCTACCAATTCTCAATGGTTCCTCGAGTCACAAAAATCTATTAATAATCCTTATCGTAATTATTACATCTGGAAAGATAAACCCAACAATTGGGAATCATTTTTTGGCGGAAGCGCCTGGCAAAAAGATACGCTGACAAACCAATACTATTATCATAAGTTCGATACCAGAATGGCCGACCTCAACTGGTCCAATCCAAAAGTAGTTAGTGAAATACAAAATGTACTTCGGTATTGGTTAAACTTAGGCGTAGATGGGTTTAGGCTGGATGTAATCAATTTTTTAACAACCGATGGCATTACCGCTGATAATCCGATAAAGGATGGAGTGCAGCAGCATTTAAATGATATTGACCAGGCAGGAGTAAAGGCAGCCATGAAAAAAATTAAAGCTGTTGTGAATGAATATAAAGATCGCCTTATTGTGGGCGAGATTGGTAGTGATAAAATAGATGTTTTGAAACAATATCAATCACCCGAACTGTTGGATGTGGTTTTCAATTTTAACTTTGGAAGCATTCCTCAATTTTCAGGTCAACGTATTTTTGATGAAATGCAAAGCATGGAAAAAAACATGCAGAGTTACCCAACCTTATTTTTTGGTAGTCACGATATGCCCCGTGTAATAGACAGGCTGGCGGATGGAAATAAAGACAGAGCATTGGCATTGGCAGCTTTGATGCTTACTGCAAAAGGAGTCCCTTTTATTTATTATGGAGAAGAGATTGGCATGCATAATATCATTGCGCAGCAAATAGAAGAAATGAAAGATATTCAGGGTAAGACGCATTACCAAATGGCACTTTCAGAAGGTAAATCTTCTGCTGAAGCACTTATAGAAAGCAATAAAAATAACAGAGATAAATCCCGTAGCCCCATGCAATGGAATACAAACGCTTTCGCCGGTTTTTCTACCAGCAAACCGTGGATAAAAATCAATGAAAATTACAAGAAAATAAATGTAGAAAATTTATCAAAGAAAAAAAATTCTATACTAAACAATTATACCGCATTGATAGCATTAAGAAACAAAGAGAAGACTTTGCAGTATGGAAAATATGACAGACTTGAATATAAAAATAACCAGATTTTATTTACCAGATCCTTTGAGGCTGATAAAATTACCGTCGCAATTAATTTTGGGAAAGAAAAAAAAATCATTGTTCCTGCGGGAGCAAAAATATTGATGGGAAACACCCTTCTCAAACCAAATGGTTTTATAATTTACAGAGAAAATTAATGTTCACTCCAAGATGCAACTAAGTAATCTAAAAAAGTTAAGATGAATGAAGGAGAATGTTGCATTAAAAAAGGATAAATTATTTTAGAACAAAATAACATTTATGAATAATATTTTCAAAATTATTTCTGCCTTAATGCTTTTTACTTTTTGTGGAAGTACAGCGGCAGCACAGGTAACCCAACAAAAATTGGCTCGTGTGGAGCAAATGCCTGACCTGCCAAAACCATTGCAAATAATTGATTATAGAAAGCTGGCCCTTAGGTTTGACAGCACGGTGTATGATTTTAAGGCCAAAGGCAAATTTTGGCCAATGGTATGGATAGACAGCAGTAAGAAAAACTTTCCGCAAAATGTTGTTGGATTGTATACGGCTTTAGGTGATGTACGCCAGGGAACTAATAACAAAGGAATGTTTCATGAAGCGCTTGCAACCATGGGTGGAGTAATAGGCGCCACTTTAGTAGGTATTAATAAAAGTAATCAGCAAAACCTAAATTATGTAGGCATGTTGAAAAATTATTTTAATAAAGAAACAGGATGGGATATTATGATGAACAATACTGCTCCTGAAGTGGCACTGCTGGGTGGAGGTTATGGTCGTGACTGGTGGTATGATGTATACCCAAATGTTTTGTTTTATGGCATTTATGATAAATATCCGAACGAACCCGGTTTTGAAGAAATAGCAAGGAGCATTGCAGAGAAATTTTATAAAGCTGATTCCATATTGAATGGCAATTATAACTGGTCCTATTTTGATTATCATCAAATGAAACCCATGAAAAATAATATTTGTGCTCAGCCCGATGCAGCGGCAGGGCATGCTTATGTATTGTATTCAGCGTATAAAAAATTCGGCGATCCACGCTATTTGAAAGGCGCAATGAATGCATTAACTGCTTTGCAATCGCAACCCGTTAATCCTACTTACGAAGTGCTGATGCCTTTTGGGCCTTATCTGGCAGCGATGATAAATGCAGAACAGGGGACAAATTACGACGTTAAAAAAATGCTTCACTGGTCTTTTGATGGTACGGCTATTTGCCGGGAAGGATGGGGTTTTTTAGTTGGCAACTGGAATGGAATAGATATTTCAGGCATAGTAGGCAGTACAGTAGATCATGGAGGGTATGGATTTTTAATGAATACGTATGATGCTGCCTGGCCATTAATACCAATGGTTCGCTATGATCAGTCTTATGCAAATGCTATTGGTAAATGGATGTTGAACGCAGCCAATGCAGCAAGATTTTTTTACCCTCGGTACATGCCCGATGAGCATGAAACCATTCCACAACTTGCTGCGGTTACAAAAGGAGTTATTGGTTATGAGGGCATAATTCGAAAATCATCGTATCAGGAGCACGAAAATTTAAAAGGCCCGGTAGCTCAGGGGGATGGGCCGCTTTGGGTACCTGGTAAAAACCCTAAGGTATCGCAGTTTAGTGTTTACGGCAGTGCACATGCCGGCATTTTTGGAAGCATCATACGCACAACCAATGTGCAAGGTATTTTACAATTAAATTTACTGGCAACCGATTTTTATCATGAAAAGGCATATCCATCTTACCTGTATTATAATCCTTATAAAGCAATTAAAATTGTTTCAATAAATGTTGACAGTAAGAAACTAGTGGATGTTTACAATACCGTCACTAGAAAATTTGTTGCCAGAAATGTTAGAGCTTCCACAAAAATAAAAATAGCCGGCAAACAGGCAGCAGTAATTATAATCGTTCCCGCTAACGGAAAGGTTAGTCATGAAGGAAAAAAAATGATGGTGAATGGAATAGTGGTGGATTATAGGTTTGTTTAAAATTACAGAGGATTCACGAATATTTTTGTGTATGATAAGAAGTAGCAATATCCTCTCCGCATAATTTAAAAATAGAAAATAGAGGGAGATAAACAATCAAACCAAAAAAGATGCTTTTGCCTCAATAACGGGAAGTTTTTCGCTTCTGTACAATTCATTTATTTTGGCGCAACTTCTATGTTAATGATTATTGGTACTGCACTTATTTGTTATGGAGCCCTAAAACTTATTACCAAGAAATCTTTTAATAATCCTGCTGTTGGTTTAGCAAGTTTAGTAGCTTTTATATTATCATATTTGCTGGGTGCTTTCGTATTCTCTACATTTGGGTATCTGGGATATCTTACGCTTACCGGACGTTGCATTAATTATCCCTTTGCTTTCTTAAACAACAAAACCTTTGGCTTCATTCCCGCAATACTTGCCATTTTTATAGAAAACTTGTTCCCCTTTCAAATAAAATTTTACAAAACCATTTCTTTAAAACTTATTTTATCTTTCACATTGGTTGCTATCGAAATAACATAATTGCCTTCAATTATTTTTACAAAAAAATAAAATTCGTGTTTCTTATAAGATATCTCATCGCCCAATAATTCAATTTCATTAAAAGCCAGGTCCATTCCAATACCCAAAGCTTTCGCTAAAGCTTCTTTTTTTGTCCACACGGTATAAAACTTAATCAGATCGTTGTTTATCCATATCCATTCTTTTTTGGTAAAATAAAATTGATACTCTGCCAAATTAATTGGCAGAATCCTTTCTACATCTAAACCAATAAACTTATTAATTGACAATGCAGTTGCAAGTATATTTGCTGAATATGCATTGCTGATAACAAGATTATTATTACTGAAATATGGTTTCCCTATTTCATTGTAGTGTAAATCAACTAATTTAATATTGGGATAACCGACCATCAATATTTGCGTTAACAAATACAATAATTTTCTTTTTTGTAATACTGTTTTTGCATGCTGTATGTTTTCTAACTTTTCTTTTAAATGAAAAGGCAATGCAGCAGCAAATTCATTTGGTATGTAGATTGAGTTTTCAGCTTTTAGATAATAAACATCTATCATAAATTTAAAACAGGTTCATTTTATTAAAAGTATTTTATATTATTTAAAACTTAGTAAAGTTTTATTGGGACTAACAAAAAATTTATGCATCAACTGAGTATTGTGAATGGCGACTATAAGCCGGAATTTTTGTTACATGAAACACTTATCGATATTTTTGAAGATACGCTCAGTAATAATCAGGATAAGACAGCTCTGATCTTCAACGATACGTTCATCACTTATCAGCAATTGGATTTATTTTCTGATGCACTTGCTTATAAACTGCAATGTGCAGAGGTAAAGCCTGGAGATGCATGTATTGTTTGGTGGCCAAGAAGTATAGAATTGCATGTTGCCATTTTGGCGATCTTAAAATGTGGTGCTACTTATGTGCCAATAGATTTTGAAATGCCCGAAGAAAGAGTAGCGGCAGTAATGAAAGACATCAATGCAAAAATGCTGATGACTCCCAATAACTTTACTGAGACATGCAATATTGTAAACGAAATAATTTTTAAAAAAGAGGATGCAGTATCATACAAACCTGTGCAATTGCAACCGGAAGATGATGCTTACATATTATTTACAAGTGGAAGTACCGGCAAACCAAAAGGGATACCAATTACACAAAAAAACATTTGCAGTTTTATAAGAAGTGAAAATGATTTGCTTGGAATAAAAAACGCCGATAAAGTTTATCAGGGTATTTCTGTTTCGTTCGATATGTGGTGCGAAGAAACCTGGATAAGTTATTTGGTGGGAGCAACCTTATGGATTGCAGACGCTATTACTTCTAAATCTATTGATGAGTTGAGTAATGTTTTAGGGAAGGAAAAAATAACCGTTTTGCACACCGTGCCAAGTTTGCTTGCAGTTATGGAAGATGCAGATTTACCGTTGCTGCGCCTCATAAATGCCGGCGGCGAAGCCTGCACTGCGCAGGCTTTAAATAAATGGGCGGACGGGCATAGATTATTTTTTAACTCGTATGGCCCAACAGAAACAACGGTAAGTGCATCTGCCGCACTTCTAAAAAAAGGAGATAAGATTACTATCGGAAAACCTCTGGCCAATTATGCTTTGGCTGTTGTGAATGATAACATGGAACCATTGCCTATTGGTGAACAGGGAGAACTGGTAATATCGGGTTCGGGTGTTGGGCGTGGATATATAAACTTAGAAAAACTAACCCACGAAAAATTTATTTTAAAAAATACTTCGCTGGAAAAAATGCCTGGTCAAATAATTTACAGAACCGGCGATGCTGTATACATGGATGAAAATTTAGACGTGCATTTTATAGGACGTATAGATGACCAAATAAAACTGCGGGGGTATAGAATTGAATTGGGTGAGATAGAAACATTGTTGAATGATTATGAAGGAGTGCAACAGGCTGCAGTAGCTGTAAAAAAAGACAGTAATAACCAAGACCAACTTACCGGTTATGTAGTAATGCAAAAAAATATTGCGGTCAATGAAATTGCAGTAAAAGAAAAACTTTCGCAGAAGTTACCTGTTTATATGATTCCGCTGGCTATTGTAGCATTAGATGAATTACCAAGGCTATCGAGTGGTAAAATTGACAGAAAAAAATTACCAACACCCGAAAGTTACCTAAAACAAATTTCATCTTTTGAAACAGAAATAAATGTAACCGACACAACAGAGCAGAAAGTAATAAAATTATTATCAGAAGTTTTTGCAAAACCGGATATAAATATTTTACAGGATTTTTTTAATGACCTTGGCGGTCATTCCCTGCTGGCAGCATCTTTCGTAAGTAAAATGCGCAAAGAAGGGGGTATAAAAAATGCATCGCTGAAAGATATTTATTTAAACAGACCATTATCAGCATTAATAAATAAATGGGATAAAACTGAATTTGCAGAAGATAAAAAGCCAAAAGAATCCTTCAAAAAAATTCCGCTCTTGCGTTATTATCTCTGTGGCTTAGCACAAAGCATTTCTCTTTTATTTATTTATGGTTTGCTGGCATTACAGATATTTATTCCTTACCTGTCATATTATTTTATGCAGTTGGAATACGAAAATCATTTAAAATCTATTTTAATTTCTATAGTTACTTTTTGTGTATTGCCGCCATTGTTTACGGTTATTGGTATTGGCGCAAAATGGGTAATTATTGGCAAATACAAAGAAGGAGAATATCCACTTTGGGGAACATATTTTTTTAGATGGTGGCTGGTAAAATCTATACAAAAACTGGTGCCAACACAATTTTTAAATGGTACACCATTGTTTGCTACGTATCTAAAATGGATGGGCGCAAAAGTTGCATCCGATGCACAATTGAGTGCCTTTACTATAGGAGCAGAAGATTTATTATTTATTGATGAAGATGTAAGCATTAGTTCTTCGGTTGTAATAAACAATGCGGTTGTAGAAAACGGTATGTTTAAGTTATCAAAAGTGGCAATAGGCAAACACGCATACATTGGTACCAGTACAGTTGTTGGCGGAAATACTGCAATAGAAGACTGGGGCGAATTACAGGATTTAAGTTTTTTACAGGAAGGAAAAACAATTAAATACGCAGAAGTTTTTGGAGGAAGCCCGGCGAAACATTCTTTTACCCGTACTGAAAAAGATTTTATACAGCCGCTTCCAATTTCTTCAACAAAAAGAAAACGATTTTCCTTAATATTTTCTTTGATGCTGATATTGTTTCCTGTTTTCATTTTGCTGCCACTGCTACCCACAATAATTACACTTTCAGAATTAGACAGCAATGCTTCGCCATATAATTTTAATTATATA
>JAYVVD010000386.1:0-2608 GCA_043787295.1 Ferruginibacter sp.
TTTTGTTGTCAAGTAAATTTGCTTCGGCTAAAGTTGAAATGTGCAAAAGATGAAGTCGGTTGTTGTGCTTATTTGCAATTTGCAAAACCTGTTCAGTTGTTTTTACACATGCTGCTTCACTCCTTATTTTTGGATGGAGAGAAACCGGAATATCGTTACCAATTTTTTTTTGATATTTCTCTGCATTTATTTTTATGATATTATCATCCTCACAATGTAATGCCACCAATGTTTCTGTTCTTGAAAAAAGTTTCTCCAAGAAGTCGGGATAGTTTGCCAGTATGCTTTTCTCGTTATTAAAGTAAAGTCCATCATCAGAAATGCCGCAAACATTTTCGGTATCTGTTTTTAAAACTTCCTCTAAATTATTTTGACTAACGCCCATGAAGAAGGAATAATTAGCCACAGATTTTTGTGAGGCAAGGATGTATTTGTTTTCTAAAATATGTTGCGTAAGTGTATTGGGAATTGTGTTTGGCATATCCATGTAAGATGTGATTCCGCCTGCAACAGCCGCTTTTGATTCGGAAGAAATATCAGCTTTGTGTGTAAGTCCGGGTTCACGGAAATGCACCTGGTCGTCAATCATTCCGGGTATTAAATACAATCCTTCTGCTTCAATAATTTCAGCATTGTTTGCTGAGATATTTGATGCAATGTTTTTAATTCTTTCATTTGAAATTAATACATCAGCAATTTTTATTTTGCCTTCGTTTACTATGCTTGCTTGCTTTATTAGAAACTTATTCATGTTGTCTCAAAATTATTTCGTTGCTCTTTCCAACCTGTCGTTTATGGTTATTCCTAATCCTTCATCAGGCAATCTTTCAGCAATAATCATATCCAGCTTGCACTTATCTAAGCGATGTAATGCCGCATATAAATTTGAAGCGGCTTGTTTTAAATTTTTTGATGGAGAAAGAATTTCCTGATATAAAACAGTGGTATCAGATATTTTCTGGTGAAACAATAACAGCCCGATTTTCTTACTTGAAAATATTCTAATTGATTTTTTTACATCATTGGTAATAAGTGTTTTTGTATTGGGTGCATAATGTTTTGAAAGCATTCCCGGAGCATCAGGTGTGGTTTCATTTTTAGCAGCAATTATTAATTTCCCGGTAACACTTTCAATTTCTTCAACTGAAATAGAACCATGCCGATAAAGGATTGCCTGATTATTTTGAAACCCAATAATTGTAGATTCAATACCTTTTTGACAGATGCCTCCATCAAATATGTAATCTATTTTACCGAATAGTATTCTTTTGACATCTTCTGCCGATGTTGGACTGATATAACCGAAGGGGTTAGCACTTGGGGCTGCAAGCGGAAATGAAAGTTTACGTAATAACTGTGTAGCTAATGGATGGCTTGGGATGCGAACTGCCACATTTTGTAAACCTGCAGTTACAATATCAGGGATTATCTCTTTTTTGGGAAGTAATAATGTGAGAGCACCGGGATAGAAATGTTCGGCAAGTTTCTCTGCTAATGCCGGAATGTTTTTTACAAATTTGTTTAACTGTGTTGTATCGGATAGGTGTATAATGAGGGGGTTAGATAAGGGGCGGTTTTTTATTTCGTAAATTTTTTTCACAACGGCAGGATTGAGTGCATTGCCTGCCAAGCCATAGACGGTTTCGGTTGGAATAGCAATAACTTGATTGCTGTTAAGCAATGCTGCTGCGGTGTCAATATCTTTACCTACTAAGGTCATTATGCTGTTTTATTTATTATGGATTGCACATATCGCAATACATTGGATCTTCTTCAGTAATTTTATTGGGATACATTTCTTCTTTTGTATAAGAGCATTTTTTGCAAGCGTAGATGTAACTTAATGTGGAACGGGTTCTGAAACCGCATAAGCTGCATGGCAGTCCTTCCTTTCTATCGGTAATTCCAAAGCCGGGGGTGTTGCATTGCGGACAGCAGGAATTTATTTTATCCACTAATTTTTTAGTTGCTCTTTCTATTGCTTGCATTCGGGTAGGGTTATACATTGCCCTCATATCAGTTTCAACATAAGCCACTCCATATTTTTCTAAAAAATAGTAAAAGGTTGTTTTGAGTTTTCCCCAATCGGTTATGCCTTTTATTATTTCTGTAAAATCTTCTTTTGCTTTTTTTACAATTAACCCATGCGAAGGAAATTTTACGGCATCAGCAAACTTATTTAACTGCTCTTCAGTTTTAATTTCTTCGCCATTAAAATTTGTTTCGGTGGTGAGTTCCCTTACAATAATTTCTATATCATTTTTCTTGTCAATGAAAAGGATCATTTCATCGTCGGCATAAACAAAGAACATAGCAGGATGCGGACCAAATGAACCTTCGCTGGCAATTGCCAAATCGCAGTTGTTTAATTCCATTGCCATCAGGCATTTATTTCTGGCAGTAGTTATAGGGTCGTCTTTCCGTTCTACTTCGCCTGTAAAAGTTCCTAAAATATCGGTATCAAAATTTTTTGCAACAAAACATTGCAAGCCCAGTTCTTTTTCTAACAAGGGTGCTATTGCTTTTTCTTTTTCATGCTTGGTTGCAATAAGAAGGGTTCTGCCGCTGAACATTTACTTTAATTATTTTTTGACTATTGAATTTCAAT
>JAYVVD010000387.1:0-5019 GCA_043787295.1 Ferruginibacter sp.
ATTGATTTATCGGGCGGCATATTGGTTCAAAACCCTGAATGGTAATCATTCATTAATTTAAATTAATTTTAAAAAAAATAATCATGAACGCAAATAATAAATTTGTCTTTATACTACCTGTAATAGCAGTTATCATCATCTTAGCAGCAGGTTGTAACAAGGTGGACAGACCGGTACTCGGGGATTATCCAAAAGATGCTAACCCTACCTTTCCTTTATATCCGGGCGGGCCACTAAAATTTTATGCAGCATTTAATGGCAACTCCAATCCTGCTATGAACGCAGTAGATAGCGTGCGTGCCAATTTCCCAAGCGATAATCCTTTGCTTTCTGTAGACGGAGTTAATGGCAAAGGCTTTAAAGGTGATGGTGTCAAAGCAATAAAATATCCATCAGCAAATGACTTTAAGGGCTCTACTAGTTGTACTATATCCATGTGGTTCAATAACACAGTTAATTCAAATACAGAACTGTTGTTTTCACTTGCTGATAAAGATCTGTGGCATGAAAGTGCTGCTTTTGTATTGGTAGAACATGCTACACCTACCAAATGCCAGCTAAAGTTTGCCTTGATGGATCATTGGGTTGAGTATATCGATAATTTCAACAAGCCTTTATTCGATGGTAACTGGCATCATTTGGCATTTACTTATGATGAAACCTCTTCTTCAGTTAAAGTATATTATGACGGTGGTGAAATGCCGTTACCGGCAAGCGCTCCGGGAAATTTTGCAGGATTAGGTAAATTAAATATGAGCAATGCCACTAACCTGGTTATAGGAGGATGGAATAAACACGCAGGCCTTTCGGGTCCACAGGATAGCTGGATTAGTGCATTTACAGGAAAAATGGACCAATTCCGTTTGTATGGCAAGGTATTAACAGCTTCTGAAATACAGGCGTTGTATAACAGCAAATTGTAGCTTAATAAATAATTACATACTTTCGAAAAAGGGGTTTACACATAAAAGTAAACCCCTTTTTTATCTTGATCCTTTTGCTGCTTAAGCTTCTAGCATTAGTATATTCTATGAAAAGCATTTTAAAATACCGCTCCTCATACTTAATTTCTACTGCTATATTTTTATGCATTTTTGTTTTTTCTACATGCATTGATACATCTAACAAAACTACAGAAACTGAAAACAAAAAGAAATATGAGGCATTTGCAGGTTCGCAAAAATGCGTAAGTTGTCATAAGGAAATTTACGACAGTCATATACATACTGCACACTTTCTTACATCAGGTATTGCAGATAGGCAACATATAAAAGGCGTGTTTGATACCGGGGCACACATCTATTCTTATCTTGATAACAGCTCTATAGCAATGGAAAGTAAAGGCAACAAGCTATATCAGGTTGCATATATAAATGGGCAGGAAAAAAAGCGGCAGCCTTTTGATATTTATTTTGGTTCGGGTACAAAAGGGCAAAGCTTTGGTGCATGGGTTCAGCAAAAACTTGTACAACTCCCTATTTCTTATTTTACTGCAGCACATGCTTGGAGCAACAGTCCTGGCTATCCTAATAAAATTGCATTTAATCGACTGGTAACTTCCCGTTGCCTGGAGTGCCATTCAACATTTGCACAAAAAATTTCAGCGGAGGCAGACGAATCTGAAATCTTTGATAGAAATAAAATGATATTGGGAGTAGATTGCGAAACCTGCCATGGACCTTCTCAAAAACATGTAACTTTTCAAACAGATAATCCTACTGTGAAAGCAGCTAAATATGTGATAAACCCCGCATCGCTTAGTCGGCAGCAAAACCTTGAAATGTGCATGCTTTGCCATGGTGGCAAACTTCAGAAAACCAAACCATCATTTGGATTTACCCCTGGTGATAAACTCGCAGATTACTTTATTATTGATACCGCTCATAAAGATGTAAATAATATTGATGTGCATGGCAACCAATATGGATTAATGGCTGCAAGTAAATGTTTTTTAAAAAGCTCTACGCTAACATGTAACACCTGCCACAATACTCATGAAAATGAAAAAGGTAACACTGCATTATTTTCTCAACGCTGTATTGGTTGCCACAACACAGATAATAAAACAAATGTGGTATGTAAACTTACTAATACGATCGGTGAAGTTATTAAGACAGATTGTATAAGTTGCCATATGCCTGAACAGCCTTCAATGGCTATTGCAGTTATGCTTCAGGGATCGCAAATGCCGCAACCTGCAATGATGCACACCCACTATATAAAGACTTATATTGAAGAAACAAAAAAACTGCTGGCATACTTTAAACAAAATAAATAATTTAAAAGAACCAAATAGCACATGAACAAACAAGCCCTTATCCTGTTTTCCCTAGTTTCTATAATTTTTTTATCCTGTAATAAAAGTAAATCGATGTTCACTGGCGTGCCATCATCCTCCTCAAATGTAAAGTTTAAAAATGTTGCTGAAAAGCATGATGGGCTCAGTATTTTGTATTACTTATATTATTATAATGGCGGCGGAGTTTCAATTGGAGATATTAATAATGATGGGTTACCTGATATTTACTTCACAGCAAATAAAAAAGGATGCAATAAATTATACCTGAACAAAGGCAATTTTGTATTTGAAGATATTACTGCAAAGGCAGGTGTTGCCGGTATTTCAGACTGGTGCAGCGGAGTAACCATGGCAGATGTAAACAGCGATGGCCTGCTTGATATTTATGTATCTACCGTTAGCAACAAGTACGGACTTAAAGGGCATAATGAACTTTATATAAACCAAGGCAACAATACATTTAAGGAACAATCGGAAACTTATGGGTTAAATACTTCTTGCTTTACTACACAAGCAATCTTCTTCGATTATGATCATGATGGAGACCTTGATTGTTTTATTTTAAACCAGTCTCATCACCCACATGCAAATATTACAGATACTTCAAAACGAAATACCTACGATTCATTGTCGGGCAATAGATTGTATAGAAATGATTATAACACAACCGGAAAATTTACAGATGTTTCAAAAGAAGCAGGAATTTACCAGAGCAACTTGGGTTATGGACTTGGGGTTGCAGTAGCAGATATTAATAACGACGGCTGGGATGATATTTATGTTGGAAATGATTTTCACGAAAACGATTATTATTATGTAAACCAAGGAGGTAAAGATTCATCAAAAAAAAATGGTCCTTTTTTTAAAGAAGAGGGTGCACAGCATTTTAAACATTACAGTCGCTTTAGCATGGGTAACGATATTGCCGACTACAATAATGATGGGCAACTGGATATTGTAACGGTGGATATGTTGCCCCAGGAGGAAAAAATACTGAAGACTTATGGCAGTGATGAAAATGCAGATATTTATAAAGTAAAACTGGAAATAAACGGTTATCAGAACCAGTATTCCAAAAACTGTTTGCAAACAAATAATGGAAACGGTGCTAGTTTTAGCGAAACATCCTTGCTAAGCGGAATTGCAGCAACTGATTGGAGTTGGTGTCCCCTCTTTGCCGACTTTGACAACGATGGCAATAAAGATCTTTTTATAGCAAATGGAATTGTAAAACGGCCTGTAGATTTAGATTATGTAAGGTTTGTCTCAGATCTTGAAATGAAGAAGGGTATGAATTCCACCAATAAATTTGACGATATTGCAATAAATAAAATGCCCGATGGAGCAGCACATCCATATCTGTATAAAGGCGATGGTAAATTTTTATTTACCGACGAAAGTAAAAATTGGGGCACAGGTAATATGAAGGGTTATTACACAGGTGCTGCCTATGCTGATTTAAATAATGATGGAAATATAGATCTAGTGATAAACTGTCTAAATGCCGTGGCAATTATTTTAAAAAATGAAGCCCCAAAAAAAAATTATATTTCCCTTTCATTTAGAGGTGACAGCCGCAATACATTTGGTGTAGGTGCAAAGGCCTATGTTTTTCAAAAAGGTAAAATGCAGTTTCAGGAATTGATGCTTACAAGAGGTTTTCAATCATCCTCAGATACCAGGCTTCACTTTGGACTGGATTCTAACGCTGTTATTGATAGTATGTTGATTATTTATCCGGACCAGACCTTTGAAATACAAAAAAATATTTCTGCAAACAGGCAAGTAGTTATACAGAAAAAAAATGCGGCAGGGTATTTTAATTATAACACTTTTTTTAAACAACCTGCACCTCTTCTCCACGATGTTACTTCAAAAATAGCCTTGGGCTGGAAACACAAGGAAAATGATTTTGTAGATTTTAACCGCCAGTATTTATTGCCGCACCAACAATCGCAACGAGGACCCAAATTTGCCATTGGCGATGTAAATAAAGATGGGTTAGATGATATGTATGCCTGCGGTGCAAAAGGCCAGCCAGGTAAATTATTTTTACAAAATAGCAATGGTACATTTTCTGAAGCAGATACTGCTGTGTTTAATAAAGATGCAGCTTATGAAGATGTAGATGCCGTTTTTTTTGATGCAAACAATGATGGGTTTCTTGACTTATATGTTGTTAGTGGCGGTAATGAATATGAGGATGGAAACCCCTTGCTTGCTGATCGATTATATATGAACAATGGTAAAGGGCATTTTGTTTTAGCAAATGGAGCATTACCTGCTATGCTCACCAATAAATCCTGCGTTAGCGTAGCAGATGTAAATAATGATGGCTATAAAGATATTTTTGTTGGAGGCCTTGCTAATGCTGTAGCTTATGGCATTCCACAATCATCTTACTTATTAATAAATGATGGGAAAGGAAATTTTAAATTGGCACCAAACAATATTGCCGCATTAAGCAATATCGGTATAGTTACTGCCGCATCATTTGCGGACTTTAACAACGATGGACAGCCTGATTTAGCTGTGACAGGTGAATGGATGCCGCTAAAAATATACTTAAATAATAAAGGAGTTTTTTCTGAAAAAGATGTTGTAAAATCAACTGGTTTATGGCAATCAGTTTATACAGCAGATGTGAATGGAGATGGCTATATAGATATACTTGCGGGCAACTGGGGGCACAATACAAAATTATATTCAGGCAAAAATGG
>JAYVVD010000388.1:0-5373 GCA_043787295.1 Ferruginibacter sp.
ATTAAAGCAATTGACAAAGCCGAAGACAGAGAAAAGTTTAGACAGTGGATGATAGAAATGAAAATTCCGGTTTGCAATGCGCATATTGCCAATTCGTTTTTAGAAGGAAAAGAATTTGCACAGGAAATTGGATATCCATTGGTGCTTCGTCCATCGTTTACACTGGGTGGCAGCGGTGGTGGTATTGTGTTTAAAAAGGATGAACTGGATGAAGCTTTAAACAATGCACTAACGGCGAGCCCCATACATGAAGTGCTGGTAGAAAAAGCCATTTTAGGCTGGAAAGAATTTGAGCTGGAATTGTTGAGAGACAATGCCGACAATGTTGCGATTATTTGCACAGTAGAAAACTTTGACCCGATGGGTGTGCATACTGGCGACAGTATAACAGTTGCACCGGCTATGACGCTGAGTGATACTGCTTATCAGTTAATGCGAAATACCGCTATTTCGATGATGCGTAACCTCGGAAATTTTGCGGGTGGTTGCAATGTGCAGTTTGCACTTAACCCACATACCGAAGAAATTATTGTGGTGGAAATAAACCCCCGTGTAAGCCGCAGTTCAGCACTGGCAAGCAAAGCAACTGGCTACCCTATTGCAAAAATCGCTGCTAAACTGGCTATTGGTTATAATTTAGATGAATTAAAAAATCAGATCACACAATCCACCTCCGCTTATTTTGAACCGGCATTGGATTATGTAATTGTAAAAATACCGCGCTGGAATTTTGACAAATTTAAAGGTGCAAATGATACACTTGGTTTTCAAATGAAAAGTGTGGGCGAGGTTATGGCCATTGGCCGAAGCTTTGCAGAAGCTATACAAAAAGCATGTGTGAGTTTAGAAAACGAGGCTGTTGGTTTGGGATATTATGGTAAAAGTATGATGCACAGCGAAGAGCTGATTGAATATATTAAAATACCAAAATGGGATAGGGTTTTTCGCATAAAAGATGCGCTGATGGCGGGTGTAAGCGTAAAGCGAATTTGCGAAAGTACTTTAATAGACAGGTGGTTTATTTACCAGATTCAAAAAATATGCGATTGCGAAAAAGAGATTGCTAAATACAATTTTGCATCGTTGCCTGAAGAATTACTGCGAGAAGCAAAAATGCTTGGTTTCTCTGATGAACAAATGATTCGCATCATGCAGGATGGGGATGCAGATGAATTATATGAGCGCAGAAAAAGCTTGGGAATTACCAGGGTTTTTAAAATGGTAGATACCTGCAGTGCTGAATTTGAAGCAAAGACTCCATATTTTTATTCAACGTTTGAAAACCAAGCTGCGGGGCTGAATTCCAATGAATCTGTTTCATCATCAAAGAAAAAAATAATTGTACTTGGCAGCGGACCAAATAGAATAGGCCAGGGTATTGAATTTGACTATTGTTGTGTGCATGGTTTGCTCGCCATAAAAGAAGCAGGCATGGAAGCAATTATGGTAAATTGTAATCCCGAAACTGTGAGTACTGATTTTGATATGGCTGATAAATTATATTTTGAGCCGGTTTATTGGGAACACATATGGGAAATTATTGAGCATGAAAAACCAGAAGGTGTAATTGTTCAACTAGGTGGACAAACGGCACTTAAACTTGCAAAAAAGCTGACCGAAAAAGGAGTAAAAATTATAGGTACTTCTTTTGACAGTATGGATATAGCGGAGGACCGTGGCCGCTTTAGCGATATCTTAAAGGAACTGGAAATACCTTATCCAAATTATGGTACAGCATTTAATACGGACGAGGCAATAGAAGTTGCAAAAACAGTGGGCTACCCTGTATTACTGCGCCCCAGTTATGTATTAGGAGGACAGCGGATGCGCATTGTGCTGAATGATGATGAACTGGAAAAAGGTGTGTTGAGTTTACTAAAACATTTACCAGGTAATAAAATATTGATTGATCATTTTTTAGATCGTTGCCAGGAAGCAGAGATAGATGCCATTTTTGATGGAGAAGATTTTCATGTAATGGGATTAATGGAACATATTGAACCTGCAGGAATACACAGTGGCGACAGCAATGCAGTGTTACCGCAATTTAATCTTACACCTTTGGTTGTACATGCAATGGAGGAGTATGCTGAAAAAATTGCCAGAACATTAAATATAAAAGGCCTTATCAACATTCAGTTTGCCATAAAAGATGGTAATGTTTATGTTATTGAAGCCAATCCAAGAGCTAGCCGGACTACACCGTTTATTGCAAAAGCTTATGGCATTCCTTACTTAAATATTGCTACTAAAATAATGCTTGGTGTAGCAAAATTGAAAGACTTTACTTTTGAGAAAAACCTGAAAGGGTTTGCTATAAAAGAACCTGTGTTTTCATTTAATAAATTCCCCGGTGTTAATAAAGAATTGGGCCCTGAAATGAAGAGTACTGGTGAAGCAATCCGCTTTATTAAAGATTTAAGAGACCCATATTTTAGGCAATTGTATAAAGAAAGAAGCATGCATTTAAGTAAATAAACAAAATAGTTTTTAATTTTTAATTGATAGGTTAATGTAACCTATCAATTTTTCTTGTAAGTATTAATCTAATTAAAAAAATATTCGTTTATCACGAAATCATGTTAATACCTGCCTCAACATCCCGTTACTTCATAATAAATAAACCTTACAACATGGTTTCGCAATTTGTAAGCAGCCATAAAGTAAATCTACTGGGTGATATGAATTTTAATTTTCCCGAGGGCACCCATGCAATCGGAAGATTAGACAACACTTCGGAAGGACTATTAATTTTAACGACCGATAAAACAGTTACCCGAAAATTGTTTCTTTCATCTGAAGCACACACTCGTTCATATCTTGTAATGGTGCAGCATAAAATGACGGAAAAAACTTTTCTGCATTTGCAGGATGGTGTTTTAATTCCTTTAAATGAAACGGAGAATTATTTGGCCAAACCCTATTCAGTAAAAATTATAACTGAACCTTCAGCATTGTATAAATATGCAACAGACCCAAGAGAAATTTATCCGCACACATGGCTGTTAATAACACTTACAGAAGGTAAATTTAGACAGGTTCGCAAAATGGTATTAGCCTTAAAGCACCGCTGCTTAAGACTTGTACGCCTTAGCATAAGTAATATTTTGTTGGGAGAACTTGCGCCTGGCAAAGTAAAGGAATTGAAGAAGGAAGAATTTTATGAATTATTGCAACATAGTAAAAAAGTCCCTTTCAATTAGTAATAGTCAAACTCTCTTTGTACATTTCATTTCCAAAATGTACAAATGACTGCAAAGTATGGAATCCCCTTATGGAAAAAAGCTCCTTTCATAAGAATTCTACTGCCATTTTTAACCGGTATTATAGTTGAGTATTATTTTGTAATGCCCTTGATTCAAATTCTTTTTCTTATTGGGGTCGCTGTATTATTATATTTTATTTTTTCTATAATTCCACTGTCTTACCGTTATTTTTTTCAATGGATACAGGGATTTATTCTTTCATCCATTATCATTTTAGCAGGCATGTTTACTGTCTGGCAAAAAGATATAAGAAATGATGATAACTGGTATGGAAATTTATATAATGACAGCAGTACTTTAATAATAAAAATTAATGAGCCACTTGTTGAAAAAGACAAATCTTTTAAGGCTGAGGGAAAGGTGGAAACCATAATTAATTGTGACATCAGCAAAAAAGTAACCGGTAAAATACTTTTATATTTTTCGAAAGAAAATTTAGCTGTACTTCCAAAATATGGAGATAAAATATTGCTTGCAGGTGGGCTACAATTAATTAAAAATGCAGGTAACCCCGGCGGATTTAATTACAACAGATACATGGCTTTACAGCAAACATTTTATCAGGTATTTTTAAAGCAAAACAAATTTGAATTGTTGAATGTGCATAGTGAAAATATGTTGTACACGTTCATCTACAAAGCAAGAAGCTATATAATAAATGCTCTAAAAGAATTTGTAAGAGGTGATAAAAAAGTTACAGGAATAGCAGAAGCATTGCTGATTGGTTATAAAGAAGATTTAGATAAAGATGTGGTGCAGGCTTATAGTAACACAGGTGTAGTGCATATCATTGCTATATCCGGTATGCACCTTGGTTTAATTTATGGAGTACTCGTCTGGATTTTTTTAAGGTTGCCGGTCATTAAAAAAAATGCCGTAATTAGGGTAGTAATAATTTTATCCTGCCTTTGGGTGTTCAGCTTAATAACGGGCGGTTCGGCCTCCGTTTTAAGAAGTGCAGTAATGTTCACCTGTATTTTGATTGGAAAAGAATTTTATAAACAGGCTTCTGTTTATAACTCACTTGCAACATCAGCATTTTTATTACTTTGTTATGATCCTTTTTTATTGTGGGATGTTGGTTTTCAACTAAGTTATTGCGCAGTAGTTGGTATTGTTTGGCTACAAAAACCCCTTCAAAATTTATTCTATTTTAAATATAAATTTACAAGAGATTTATGGCAGATGTGTTCCGTTACAATTGCAGCGCAGGTACTCACGCTACCAATATGCATTTTCTATTTCCATCAAATACCTACGCTGTTCTTAATTACTAATTTAATTTGTGTTCCATTATCTACAGTAATACTCTTTGCAGAAATTTTATTAATTGCTATTTCATCAATACCGTTTATTGCAGCTGTAACAGGTAAATTTATTTATGTACTAACCTGGCTGATGAATTTAATAATAGACAAATGCAACAATCTTCCATTATCATTAATAGATAAAATTTATGCCACATCGTACACAACTATTCTTTTATATTTATTTGTATTTTCCGGTGTTGCAGGCTTGTTACGATATAACAAGAAACTGATAATGGCTTCACTGTTATTTTTTATATTTTTTATGGGAATATGGTCTTATGGAAAAATCAATTTAATTCAGCAGAAAAAAATTATTATTTACAATGTTAGCAGGCATACAGCTATTGATTTTGTTGCGGCAGATAAATATTTCTTTATAGGCGATGAAGATTTTAAAAAGGAAGGAGCATTACAAAATTTCAATTTAAAACCTGCAAGGGTTTCGCTTCAGGTTAATGAAAGTAAGGACACTTTGAAATCTATACAGCAAAGCAAATACTTATGGCAGTTTTATGGAAAAAAAATAATGATAATAGATTCAGCTTTATCTTTTGTTTCACTACAAAATAAAATAAAAGTAGATGTATTATTGATAATAAAAAATGCCAAAGTTGATATTGCTGATATTACATCATCTGTAATACCCGACTGTATTGTGTTTGATGCTTCTAACAGCCTGTGGAAAATTGCGCAGTGGAAAAAGCAGTGTTCATTACTACATTTGCCCAGCTTTATTACAGCAGAACAAGGTGCTTTTATATTAGATGTAAAGTAAGTTTGCCTAAGTAATATTCAAT
>JAYVVD010000389.1:0-10939 GCA_043787295.1 Ferruginibacter sp.
TCTTACAAAAAAAGAATACCATATTTCAACAAGCAAAAGAAGCATGTTAAACCATAAAATAAAATTATTTACGGGCAAAGGCTTTCTGATTGATTTTCTAAACAACACAATAAAAACAAATGCAGCATTTAGTAAAATAGCAACAATAAAACCAAGTACTACAATTGTTCCTTCAACAGCCTGTAAAGGAATTACAGCATTTGCATTACCACTCTTTCGCATACCAAACTCAACCAATCGCATAATAGCAGAAATGATGAAGCAAATATTGCAGATGAATACTATTTTGGAAAAGAAACGCATAGATATTATTGGTTACGGGTTATCGGTTACGAATTATTGGTTGACGGTTGATTGGTTTTACATAAATATTTACCAAAAACAAATTCACATTGCTAACTGCCAACCGCAAACTGCCCACTACTATTTCCCTCTCCCCCAACCCAGCCAGTCATTTCCGTTCGCATAAAGCATGAGCGATAATAAAATGATCATACCGGCAATCTGCGCATATTCTAAAAATTTTTCACTCGGTTTTCTACCAGTAATCATTTCTATTAAAGTGAATAAAACATGGCCACCATCCAATGCAGGTATTGGCAATAAATTCATAAATGCAAGTACGATAGAAAAGAACGCAGTTATATTCCAAAATTGTTCCCAGTCCCATGTATTACCTGAAAATACTGAACCCATCGATTTAAAACCTCCAACACCTTTATAGGCGCCCGTAGATGGTTGAAATATCAGTTTAAACTGTTGAATGTATTCTCCCAGTTTTACATACGCCAATTTTACACCTGCAGGAAAAGCTTTGAAAAATGAATAACTGGTATGCTCTGTTTTAAAGTAACCAAGGCTATCCATTTGTGAACTTGAAGGTAATGATGGTGCTATTCTTCCTTCATCGTTTACTTGCACTGGCAGCAAAACAAACGAGCCATTTCTCTCTACCGTTAGTGCAACTTCTTTGCTTTTGTGTTGCGTAAAATATGCAGATGCCTCATCTAAAAACTGAACATTTACAGAATCTACTTTTACAATTTTATCCCATGCCTTTAAACCCGCTTTTTTTGCAGGCGATGTATCAGACTTTGGAAAATCGCCCATTACAGCCGGGATTCGTTGTAGCAACAACGGAGTTTTCGATCTTTTTTTCTCTACAAGTTGGCCAATAAGACTAACAGGAATATTTACATTTGTTGGTTTATCATTTCGTAACACTTCAATATTTCCACCACCGCTAAAGAGTATTTTTTTAGCAACATCATCAAAATATTTAATTGTATCGCCGTTCACGGAAATTATCTTATCACCGCTTCTAAGCCCAATTTCATACATCAGTGAATCTGACACCCACACACCGTTTTTTAAAGATGAATTTGGTATTTTTTCTTCACCCCAATGCATTAAAATACCTGCATAAATAATAAAGGCCAGCAATACATTTACAGTAACTCCACCCAGCATTATAATTAAACGTTGCCAAGCTGGCTTGCTGCGAAATTCCCATGGCTGCGCAGGTTTGTTTAACTGTTCTTTGTCCATACTCTCATCAACCATTCCTGCTATTTTTACATAGCCGCCAAGTGGCAACCAGCCGATACCATATTCAGTATCACCTATTTTCTTTTTAAATATAGAAAACCATGGATCGAAGAAAAGATAAAATTTTTCAACCCTGCATTTAAACCATTTTGCCGTAATATAATGGCCAAATTCGTGAAGAACCACCAAAATAGAAAGTGAAAGAAGTAGTTGAGCAGCTTTTAAACCTACACTGCCCCAGTTAATTGCTAATAGTATCATAGTTAATTTGCTAATATGCTAATTAGCTGATTTGCTAATTGCTTTATAATTCACAGTTTTATTTTATTTTAATGTTTTCAATAGAAGATTAGCTCATTGGCTAATGAGTTCTTACATTTTCATAACGCTTGCTGCAAAATTACGGGCCTCACCATCGCTTTCATAATACTCATTGATAGAAGGTTTCTCTATAAAAGGTATTTTCTCCAAAGTTTTCTCAACCACGGCTGTTATATCTAAAAAGCCTATCCTATTTTTTAAAAAAGCCCATACTGCTATTTCATTTGCAGCATTTAGCACACAAGGCTTGTTACCACCAGCTTTTAAAGCATCTATTGCAAGCCCAAGATTTCTGAAAGTTTTATAATCCGGTTCTTCAAAAGTAAGACTTGGATATTTTTTAAAACTAAACCTTGGAAAATCATTTTTCATACGTTCAGGAAAACCCAAAGCATATTGAATTGGCAACTTCATATCCGGTAAACCCATTTGTGCCTTCACACTGCCATCTTCGAACTGCACCAGGCTGTGTAAGATACTTTGAGGATGCACAACAACCTCTATTTGTTCAGGCTTTAAATTGAAAAGCCATTTTGCTTCTATCATCTCCAACCCTTTGTTCATAAGGGTTGCAGAGTCGATAGATATTTTTGCACCCATGCTCCAGTTTGGGTGTTGCAATGCATGATCTCTTTTTACATTTACCAAAAAGTTTGGCTTTTTCCCTAAAAACGGACCGCCACTCGCTGTAAGAATTATTTTTTCTATAGGGTTTCTTGCTTCGCCAACAAGGCATTGAAAAATGGCAGAATGTTCACTATCCACAGGAATGATAGGAGACCGGTTTTCAAAAGCCTGCTGCATTACAATATCTCCTGCAACAACTAAAGTCTCTTTGTTTGCAAGTGCAATCACTTTTCCTTTCTTTACTCCTTTCAGTGTAGATTTTAATCCTGCAAAACCAACAATAGCTGTAAGCATAACATCATAGGTATCAAAATCTGCCACTTCTTCCAATGCACTTTCACCCGCAAAAACTTTTATTGATGTACTGGAGAGTGCTTTCTTAACCTGCTGATATTTTGTTTCATCGCCAATTACAACTGCATTGGGTAAAAACTCCAAAGCCTGTTTAATAAGTAGATCGGCATTTGTTTGGGCTGTTAATATTTCTGCCTCTAAAATATGCTGATGTGTGCGTATTACTTCAAGGGCCTGCGTGCCAATAGACCCTGTAGATCCGAAAATTGCTATGCGCCTTTTTTGCCCCTGCTCTGCCATAAATTCAGTAAGTGTTAAATGTAGAAGACGGCAATTTAGTCTTTTATTTATTGCCGAAAAGTGATATACTCATAAAGTAACCTTAAAAGAAGCTTCAAAATATCTTGCTACTTTATAGACGTTATGCTTTCAATGCCCTTTGCAATTTCTCTGTCATTGCTTAGTTTAGGTACTTTGTTTTGGCCGCCAAGTTTACCAACACTTTTCATATAATCTTTAAAGCCGTTTTTTTGTACAGGTGTAATTTTTAAAACATCCAAGATGTTGCCTTTTATAAGATCATCATAATAAGCATTTTTATTGCGGAGATTATCATCGAGTTTCCGGGCAAATTGTTTTATGTCTTTTGGCAAATCTTCAAATTCAATAAACCATTCGTGGTAACTTTTTCCTTTATCGGGTGCCACAAATGGTGCTACGGTAAACTCATTAATGCGCACATTTTCTTCTGTAGTTGTCTTTAAAATAGCGTGTTCAGCTTCCTCCACAATTACATGTTCGCCAAAGGCAGATATAAAATGTTTTATTCGACCTGTTACGATAATTCTGTAAGGATCTAGCGATACAAATTTTACAGTATCGCCAATATTATAAGCCCATAAGCCGGCATTGTTTGTAATAATAAGTGCGTAGTTTTCTCCAATTTGCACATCTTTTAATGCAAGTCTTTTTGGGGTTTCATTTTTAAGTTCAGTAACCGGTACAAATTCAAAAAAGATCCCGCTGCAGGTATTTAGTAACATCCCTTTTTCTTTTTGTGTATCCTGAAAAGCAAAAAAACCTTCACTTGCAGGATACAACTCTATGGTGTCAATTGGGCGTCCGATATTTTTCATCAATTTGGCTTTGTATGGTTCATAGTTTACACCACCTTGCACCATCACACTAAAGTTTGGAAAAAGGTCACCGATTTTTTTTCCTGAACGTTCTTCTAGTTTATCAAAATACATTTGCATCCATGGCGGTATTCCACTTATAAGCGTCATGTTTTCATTAATAGTTTCATTAACTATTTTTTCTAGTTTTTCTTCCCAGTCTTCAATACAATTTGTTTCATATTTTGGAAGCTGGTTACTTCGTAAATAAAGTGGTATATGGTGATTTACGATTCCGCTCAAGCGCCCAGTTGGTATGCCTCCTACCCTTTCCAATACCGGCGAACCGCTTAAGAAAATTACTTTACCGTCAGCAAATTTTGTGTTACCGCTTTCAACCATATAACAAAGCAAAGCATTGCGGGCCGTATTAATGTGGTTTAGTATGGAATCCTTAGTTATTGGAATATATTTTACGCCGCTTGTTGTGCCGCTTGTCTTTGCAAAATAAATAGGCTGACCCTTCCATAATATATTGTGTTTACCTTCTTTTATTTTTTCGATATAAGGTTTAAATCCTTCATAATCTCTTATTGGCACAAGCTTTACAAAATCTTCGTGGGTTTTTATTTGAGCAAAAGAATGATCATTCCCAAACAATGTTTTGCCTGCTGCTTTTACCAAAGAAGTTAACATGGCTTCTTGATCTGCAACAGCGGTTAACATTCCCTTTTTAATTTGCTTTTGTATATAAACAGCAAAAGGTTTTGCCAGAAACGATTTAAACTTCATATTAAAATTTCTCCTCTTTTTTTAGATTATATTTTAGCAAAAAAAAATTAAATGCACTGTTAAAAATATCAATTTGTTTTAATACTTTTCGACCACAATATTCCAGTTTAATTTCATTAATTGCAATTTTCGCAAGGCCAGTCTTTGCCCAAATCTATAGCAGTTACTACTACTATTTCTTTTTCTTTTGGCGCAAACACAATTCTTACGTGCTGACCATCATGGGTTATCCCTTCTAACGGATACGTTATGCCTTTGTCACTCGTTTCTTCTTTGTTATAATTTATTTCGCCGGTGGCTAAAATTTCTTTAACCTCGCTTTCATCAATATGCCTGCAATCCATTCTACACTTGGCATGGCGGCTGTATGTAATTGTTTTGTTACCAGATCTTAAAGCAAAATAATCATCCTTAACTGTATCTACAGTTATACGCCCTGGCTGCTTTCCACGCTGATTTTTCTTTACCCAAAAAAAGAACAATAGAGCAGCTATTAAAATTAAAAAAGGATAACTTTTGTTTTTCACTTTTGCAAGTTAGTTTATTTACTAGATGCTATATTAAACTTATTAATGTAAGAAAACTACAAACGTTTTGGGGCTGTAAGGAATAAAGCTGCTTTGAACATTTGCCCGGACCGTCCGCAGTACTCCTCTCTTCGCTTTGCTGCACTGCGGCGTAGTAATGACCATCTCGCAACCTTTTTACAATATATCTTTTTTCAACTTTAAAAAAAAAGTGCATCATTAAAAAAAATACTCGCAAAAATAGTTTTTCAACATTCAGAGTTTGCCCAAATAAATTTAAAATACATAAAAAATATTTTCTTTAAGCTTAATATTTTGCCGCAGATTGGCAGATTAATATGCGAATCTGCGGTATCTGATTTTGTAATATTAATTAGAAATTTTAAAAAAAGCGGCTACCTCGTAATTATGAAAAAAAACGCTTTACCATATAAAAAATATTTTAAAATAAACCTTCCACACTCAAATACCTTTCTCCGGTATCATAGTTGAAAATAAGCACCGTACTTCCTGAAGGTATTTCGGTTAATTTTTTTGCCAATGCTGCCATTGTTGCACCGCTGGAAATCCCTTGAAAAATTCCCTCTTCTTTTGCAGCTCTTTGTGCATATTCAAAAGATTCTTCTTTCGTTACCTGTATTACGCCATCTAAAATTTCTTTATGCAAATTGCCCGGAATAAAACCTGCACCTATTCCCTGTAAAGGATGAGGTCCAGGGCTTCCACCACTTATTACAGCCGATAATTCTGGCTCTACTGCAAATACCTTTATTGTAGGAAAATGTTTCTTTAAAACTTCTGCCACACCGGTTATATGGCCACCGGTACCAACACCTGTTATTAAAAAATCTATTCCCTCAGGGAAATCTTCTAAAATTTCTTCTGCGGTTGTTTTTACATGAATATCAATGTTTGAAAAGTTATCAAACTGCTGCGGCATCCACGAATTTGGAATGGTTGAAACCAATTCTGTTGCTTTAGCAATCGCACCTTTCATACCAAGCTCTCTTGCAGTCAATTCAAAACGGGCACCATATACGCTCATTAATTTCCTGCGTTCTACACTCATGCTTTCCGGCATAACCAAAATTATTTTATAACCTTTTACTGCCGCCACCATCGCCAGGCCAATGCCAGTATTGCCCGATGTAGGTTCAATAATAGTAGTTTCTTTATTTATCAATCCTTTTTGTTCTGCATCTTCAATCATAGCCAATGCAATTCTATCTTTTATACTTCCACTCGGGTTTGTTTTTTCAAGTTTGGTGTACACATGAATGTTGTCAGGGTATAAACGATTTATTTTTACGTGGGGCGTATTGCCAATTGTTTCTAAAATGTTTTTAACCTTCATAATCTGTTTTTTTTAAATGATAAAATTTATTGGTTCATTAAAATCTCTTCTGTCTTTTACAACCGTTTGTGCAGTATGATAAACTACACTAAATGATGGAACACTCTGCGTAATCCAGGTATTACCTCCAATTATACAATCGTGCCCTACAGTTGTTCCACCGCCTAAAATAGTACTCCCTGCATAAATTACTACGTTGTCTTCTATTGTTGGATGTCTTTTTATTGCTGCATCTTCTTTGCGAACCGCCAATGCACCAAGCGTAACTCCCTGGTATAATTTTACATAATTCCCGAGAATAGTTGTTTCTCCTATTACTATTCCCGTGCCATGATCAATAAAAAATGGACATCCAATTTTTGCACCTGCACTAATATCAATACCGGTTTTACTGTGCGCTTGTTCACTCATCATTCGTGGTAAAATAGAAATATTGTGTGTATATAAGATGTGCGCCAATCTGTAAACAGCAATAGCATAAAAACCCGGGTAACTCAATATAATTTCTTCAAGCGTTTTAGCTGCCGGGTCATAATCTAAAATGAACTGTGCATCTTTAATAAGTTTTTCGGCGGTTTGGGGCAGCTGCTCAAAAAAAATACCCGTAATAGAAATTTCAATGTCACTATCCTCCGCACAAGTTTTTATTAAGGAACATAATTGAAGTTTCAAATCATTTTCTCTATTTTTCTGATTTGTCAAAAACGATTCTTCATTTTCTACCAATGGAAATAAATACTTGTATAGCAGTTCCGTAAAAACTGAAACCAATTTTTGATCCGGAAGATTTTTTCGTAAAATATAACCTTTGTACAAAGTTTTTTTTCAAAATTACTTAATACCCAATAATATTTATAAACTTCAATTAAATTCTGTACTACATTTCCGCATTTAAAAAGCTTTATCCCCCAAAATAAATTAATCCGGTTTATGGTGCTACAATACCATTATCATTGAGGTTACCTATTAATTTTCGTTAGTTTTGCCGTCCATGCAAAAAACAGTTGCCCTCCATACACTAGGTTGTAAACTAAACTTTAGTGAAACCACGGCACTTGGTCGTATGCTCGAGAACGATGGATTTGCTAAGAAAGATTTCGATGAAATCGCTGATGTTTATGTGATAAATACGTGTTCAGTTACAGATAATGCTGATAAAGAATGCCGTCAGATTGTTAGAAGAATTCAACGAAAAGCACCGGAAGCATTGGTGGTGATTACCGGTTGCTATGCGCAATTAAAACCAAATGAAATTGCAGCAATACCAGGTGTTGATTTGGTTCTTGGTGCTGCGGAAAAGTTTAATATCGCCCAGCATTTAAAGGAAATCTCTAAAAACGATGCAACTAAAATTTGCAGTTGCGATGTGGAAGATGTAAATGTTTTTGTACCCTCTCACTCTGTAAATGAGCGTACCAGAATATTTTTAAAAGTACAGGATGGTTGTGATTATAATTGTAGTTTTTGCACTATACCGTTTGCACGTGGTAAAAGCAGAAGCGATGAAATAAACAATGTAATTGAAAATGTAAAAGCAATAGCAGCAGGCGGTGCTAAAGAAATTGTACTTACCGGTATTAATTTAGGCGATTTCGGAAAAGGCTACAATGGCGGCAAAAAACACGGCGAAAATTTTTTTGATCTTATTAAAGAACTGGATGCATTACCGAGTATTGAACGTTATAGAATTTCCTCCATAGAACCTAATTTGTTGAGCAATGAAATTATAGAATTTGTAAGTAATAGCAAGCACTTTATGCCGCATTTTCATATTCCATTACAAAGTGGCAGCAACAACATTTTGGCTGCCATGCGCCGCAGGTATAAAAAAGAATTATATGCAGAAAAAATTGGGCTTATAAAATTATTAATGCCACATTGCTGTATTGGTGTTGATGTTATCGTCGGTTTTCCGGGGGAGACAAGGGAAGATTTTGCAGAAACGGTAATATTTTTAAAGGGTTTAAATATTTCATATCTCCATGTATTTACTTATTCAGAAAGAGACAATACACATGCACTTACAATTGCACCGATTGTACCTATGCACGTAAGAAATGAACGAAATAAAATACTGCGTAAACTGAGCTATGAAAAAATGCAGGCCTTTACGCAACAGCATATTGGGCAGACAAGAAAGGTATTGTTTGAGCACGTAAACAAAAATGGAATAATGGAAGGTTATGCTGATAACTATATTAAGGTTTCTTCTCCATATAAGAAAGAATGGGAAAATGAAATTGTGGATTGGGAAATATAGTGCTCCTTTATCTCTCAGAAAAGGAACACATTAAAAAGATTACGATATAGGATGTAACAATATTAATTCTAAGTCCCTTTCGGAGGATTTAGGTAGCTTCCGCATATTCTCTCATATACTCATACCCATTCAGCATACCTTTTTTTATAATTGTAGCAGCATTTATGAGTCGGGTTTCCTTCCCGCTGAACAAATCAGTGAACACATATTTTATAAGTTGCTCACCAAAATACCTGCTTGCATCTCTTGGCAATTCATTTGGAAGATTTCCTACGGCCATTACGTCCAGGGAATTTTTTAAATAAGGAGCCGTTTTTTCAAAAGTACTTTTATCTATACCATACACCGGATCTGCAATCGTGGAATCGGCAATATTACAAGGTACCGAGCCTCCCATATCATCTGTGATGTCTGCAATAGTTTGTATCCTAAAATCAAAATCTGCAATATCTTTTAAATTGAAAAGTCGGGGAATCATTTTTTCCCAGTAAACGCCATTCATTAAAATATCAGTATGAGAAATATAGTTTGAAAATAAACAATTATAGTTTTCAGGATGTGCATGAAAGTCTTTGCGGTTGTAACTTCCATCCATTTTATGTTTATATAAATTTGCACCTTTTAAATGTACATATACAGGGTAAACAAATTCTTTTTCGTAATAATCTTCAGGTTCTACTTCGTGTATGCCCATCAAATTCATTATTTCCATTACACCATGTGCTACTCTTCCACTGCCGGTAACTGCAATTTTTACTGGTGGTAGTTTTAAACCAAAATAAGTATGAATTAAGTGTTGAAAATTTTTGCCTGAATTAACCCTTTCAAGTGTAAAAGAACCGGTTCTGTTACCATAAGCCATCATACCATTATGAGCGCCTACAACACCTGCAAAAAAACCAAATCCAATAATGCGTGTACCATCTTCATGCTCCAAACATTCATAATCTATTAGTGTGATATTTTTTTTAATAATCGTTTGTAATAGGAGTTGATTGCTTGGTTGTAGTTTTTTTGTATGAGAGAAAAAGAGATAAGTTTTATTATCGATCAACATTTGCACAGGTACTTCTTTTATACCTAAAATAATATCACAATCAACCAAATTGTTTGCTACTGTAATACCGGCATCTCGATATTCTTTATCGCTAAAACATCTGTTGGGACTGTGTTGTACCGTAATTTTAATTTCAGCATGATTTTGACGAAGCCATTTACATTGTGAAGGTGTAAGTGCGACCCTATTGTCAGCAGGTATTTTTCCTTCGGCTATTAATCCAATATGTATCATAATCTTTTTTAGTTGACTGCAGCAATTTACATTTTCTAATTGTTTAACAGCGGTTAACATTGAATAAATGAAAAACCAACTAATGAAATTTTAATTACTGCGTACATTTGCAAATGAATTATTACGAATTATTTGACATGCCCTTAAAAGCTGTAGCGGATAAAACCTATGTGTCTAAAAAATATATAGCACTTCAGAAAAAATATCATCCTGATTTTTATACAAATGAAAATGAAGCAGACAAAGAATTTGCTATGGAACAATCTGCAGCAATAAATAAAGGCTACAAAATATTTACAAATAAAGACAATACCATAGAATATTTTTTGAAACTGAAAGGAATTATTACCCCAGATGAAAAGTTTAATTTACCCACAGATTTTTTAATGGAAATGATGGAATTGAATGAAGGATTTGACGACAATAAAAATATTGAAAAGGAAATTCAACAATTTGAAGATGAACTTGTAAAGCAAATTTCAACTTTAATTGAATCTAAAAATACAAGTGAATTAAATGAAACACAATTGCAGGATTTAAAAATTTATTATTACAAGAAAAAATATTTAAAACGTATTTTGGATAGGTTGCATGATTAATGTAATATTGCAGCCCTGGTAAATACCAATAAAAAAATGGTATAAATAAAATGCCCATGTGGCGGAATTGGTAGACGCAGCAGACTCAAAATCTGCCGTTCGCAAGGGCGTGAAGGTTCGATTCCTTTCGTGGGCACCTTAAAATCCCTGTAGTTTTCTGCAGGGATTTTTGTTTTATCCTAAAATATAAATATGTATTCATCAATTTAAA
>JAYVVD010000390.1:0-2163 GCA_043787295.1 Ferruginibacter sp.
TTTGAAGTTTCATTATCGTTGCTATTTTTCCCCCACAAATTTGCTGAAACACTTTCTACGATATGTATTAATAAATAATTTGAATTTGGGTTACCCAGACCTATAGCATACGCCAATATTTTATGATCATTCTTACTAAAATCCAACGCAATAGCAATGTTATTATATGCTGGAATCACTAATTCAGGCAGAAGATTTTCAGCAGCATGAATTGCAATCGATTTTTGTATATTATTCTTTTTAAACAATGGAAAAAAAGTAATGTAAATAAGTATACTGCTAAAAAATATTGCTGCTGCTATTAAAAATATTTTTGGCCAAACTGCGCCTTCATTAAAAATTACCAGAGACTTTTCTACCAGTAACCTTAAATTTAAATAAACAAGAACGGCTGCAATTGCACCTGCAGTTATTTTAGTGAGGTTATTTACGGCAAATTTGCCCATCGTTTTTTTATCGCTTACAAAATATATTAATGGTATAACAGCAAAACCTAATTGCATACTCAATATTACCTGGCTCATTACTAATAAACTGCCCACTTCTTTTTCTCCATAAATTAATATTACAATTAATGCAGGCACAATTGCTACCATTCTCGTTATTAATCTGCGCAGCAAAGGGTTTATTCTTAAGCTTAAATAACCTTCCATAATAATTTGCCCTGCAAGAGTTCCTGTAACCGTACTGCTTTGCCCTGCAGCTATAAGTGCTACCGCAAAGAGTATTGGAGCAGATTTACCTAAAAAAGATGGCAACAATTCATGTGCATCCTGTATTTCTTTTGTCCCAGCATATTCTGTCCCAAAAAATAATGTACCTGCAAGTACAAGTATGGCGGCGTTCACAAAAAATGCAAGATTTAATGCTATAGTAGTGTCTATTCTATTAAACTTTATTGCCTGCTTTATACCAAAATCTGTCCGGTCTATTTTTCTGGATTGTACCAAGGCTGAATGTAAATAAAGATTATGTGGCATTACCGTTGCGCCAATAATACCTACGGCTAAAAAAAGGGCAGTTTCATTTTGCGGATTTTTTTTATCAGGAAATGTGGGTAAAAACCCTTTTACGATTTCACCAACATCGGGCGCAGCCATAAAAATCTGTATAAAAAAGGCAACAAAAATTACACCTACCAACGCAATTATAAATGCTTCCATTTTACGCATACCAAGTTTTTGTAAATAGAGCAACAAAAACGTATCAAGCACTGTAATACTAACGCCCCAAACCAATGGTAAGCCCGTGAGTAACTGTATGCCAATTGCCATTCCTAAAACCTCAGCAAGATCGCAGGCAGCTATGGCCACTTCTGCCAATAAATACAAAATAAAATTAACTCCTCTAGGATAAGTTTCCCTGTTTGCCTGTGCAAGATCTCTTCCTCTCACAATACCAAGCCGGGCTGATAAACCCTGTAACAGCAATGCCATAAGGTTACTCATCAACAATACCCAAATCAACGCATAACCATAAGTGCTGCCGCCCTCAATATCTGTTGCCCAGTTACCCGGATCCATATAACCGACGCTTATTAAATAAGCCGGTCCCAAAAATGAAAATATTTTCCTTAATCCTTTTTTAGGAATAGTAGTGTCAATACTATTGTGAACTTCACTAAGTGAATTGTAAGGCAAATCTTTTTTTATCATACTTATAAATATCTAAACTTCGTTTATTAGAATATTAAAGTTAGGCAAATCTAATAATAAATTCAAAATCATTTCTTTTTTTAAAAGAATTAAGTTGCCTGTTTCTAAATATGTGATAAAAAACATCCTTCGCTTATTTCCATAATTCCTATTTATATTGCAGTCCATTAAACAATTAAGAATGAGTTTTAAAAACTACGAAGTTCCCTATCTGATAGATCCTGCATATTCAAAAAAATCAGCATATTTTTCTATGGAGTTTGCTGTTCACCAACCCTTAAAAATATATAGTGGTGGGTTAGGTTATTTAAGTGGCTCTCATCTTCGCAGTGCTTATGAATTAAGACAAAACCTTGTAGGTATTGGTATACTTTGGAAGTATGGATATTATGACCAGGCCCGTAACCAGGATCAAACATTGCAGGTGCAGTGGAATGAAAAAATTTATAATTTTTTAGAAGATACCGGAATTAAATTTCAGATAACAATACATGAACATCCTGTTTGG
>JAYVVD010000391.1:0-3666 GCA_043787295.1 Ferruginibacter sp.
TGGTCAAATATTACAAGCAATAAAACTTTCACAACAATTAATAACAATGATAATTTTACGCAAACAAATATTTACAACATACGCCCTGCAAATATTTTAGTAAAGTTTAGTTTTAGATTCTAATCGCCCATAAATCCATCTAAATCTCTCTTTTCTTTTTTTGTTGGCCTGCCTACTTTACTTAATCTTTTACCCGTATGAAAAGCTGCGCCCTGGTACTGAAGTTTATCTTCCACTTCTTCAGGAGAAATATCAATATAAAAATTTATTGCTTCGCTGAATTGTACTCGATTGTGTAAAAGCGCTGTAACTTTTACCAACCATTTTTTTGCTTCTGTTTTTACTTCGTATTCTTCATCAATATGTACTTGCTTGGATGCTTTAACTGCTGCGCCATTGTATTTTACTTTTCCCTTTTCGCAGGCTTCAGCGGCAATACTTCTTGTTTTAAATAATCGTATACTCCACAAATATTTATCAATCCTTAATTTTTCTTTTTCCATTGTCTTGTTATTCAAACTTTCACTACATCAAATTCATTTACAAAATTATATCAATTTGTTACACAGTTGTCAAAGGTTTCAATTTGATTTTGTTATTGCTTATTTTTATGGCAAAATTTATATCAATGCTAAAAAGAAATTTAATAATTTTTATACTACTACTGGTTTACTCAAATGTAAGTTTTGCTCAGGATCAAGGGCTTAATTGGATGGCAGATGGAACAGGATATTATAAATTTAAAAATGCCGGCATTGTAAAGGTTGATGCTAAAACAGAAGTAGAAACTCCACTTGTACCTAAAGAGTCGCTGGTTCCAGTAGGCAGTACTTCTCCGCTTAAAGTAAAGTCGTTTAATTACAGCAATGATAAGTCAAAAATATTGCTTTTTGCAAATACTGCAAAAGTGTGGCGCTACAATACCCGTGGCGATTATTGGGTATTAAATACTGCCACAAACAAATTAAGCCAACTCGGTAAAGGGCTTGCTTCGCAGTCATTGATGTTTGCTAAATTTTCTCCTGACAGCAAATATGTTGCTTATGTAAGCGAAAGCAATATTTATTCTGAAGACGTAGTAACAGGGCAGATAAAAAAACTAACACAGGATGGTACAAGAAAATTAATTAACGGCACCTTCGATTGGGTGTATGAAGAAGAGTTTAATTGCAGGGATGGTTTTAGGTGGAGCCCTGACAGTAAACAAATAGCATTCTGGCAAATAGATGCAAGAAAAATAAGAGATTATTACATGCTCAATACCACGGATTCTGTTTACTCAAGAATAATACCGGTTGAATATCCAAAAGTTGGGCAGAGTCCATCACCAGCATATATAAATGTTGTAAACCTTGCCGGTGGGCAGATACGGAGAATGAATATTACCGGGGATCCCCATGAACACTATATTACACGTATGGAATGGAGTGGGCAAAATGATTTAGTAGTTCAACAACTGGATAGAAAACAGCAGGAAAGTAAATTGATTTATTGCAAAGTATCAGATGGATCCTCTGCAACTTTTTGGGCGGAAAATGATGAGGCCTGGGTTGATTTAAATACAGATAACCCCGTTGGCTGGAGCTGGATAAATCAGGGAAAAGAGTTTTTGTGGATAAGTGAAAAGGACGGTTGGCGCCATATTTATAAAATAAGCAGAGATGGTAAAACAGTAACATTGTTAACAAAAGGAAACTATGATATTGGCACTTTAAAAGCCATTGACGAACTTAATAATTATATTTATTTTACTGCATCCCCAACAAATGCCACCCAACTTTATTTATACCGAGTTAAAATTAATTTGGGTAAAGATGAGCCTGAACTTGTGAGCAGCAATAAATTAAAAGGAACGCATGATTATGACGTCGGTCCTTACGCAAAATATGCGCTTCATAGTTTTAGTAATTACAATACTTTCCCTATTGATGAATGGATAACGTTACCGGATAATAAGCCTTTATCAACTGCAAAAAGTATTGCCAGTAATTTAAAAATTGATGCTAAAAAAAATATAGAATATACACAGATAACTACAGCCGACAATGTAGTGCTGGATGCTTGGATAAATAAGCCTAGAGACTTTGATGCATCTAAAAAATATCCTGTAGTTTTTTATGTTTATGGAGAACCTGCTGCAGCAACTGTAGGAGACCAGTACGGTACGCACAACAACTTTTTATATAGAGGAGATATGAGTGCAGATGGTTATGTGCAGGTTGCGGTAGATAACCGAGGTACGCCATCATTAAAAGGTGCCAAGTGGCGGAAATCTATTTACAGAAAAATTGGAATACTCAACATTGCTGACATGGCTGCGGGTGCAAAAAAAATATTGGAAAGACCTTATATGGATAAAGACAGAGTAGCAGTTTGGGGTTGGAGCGGCGGCGGTTCATCTACCTTGAACCTAATGTTTAACTATCCTGAAATATTTAAAACCGGTGTAGCCATAGCCGCTGTTGGCAACCAGCTTAATTACGATAATATTTATCAGGAAAGATATATGGGTTTACCGCAGGAAAATATGGAAGATTTTGTGAAAGGGTCTCCAATAAATAATGTGAAAGGGTTGCAAGGGAAACTACTTTACATTCATGGAACGGGGGATGACAATGTGCATTATGATAACGCCGAGATGCTGTTGAATGAATTAATAAAATACAATAAGCAATTTGAATTTATGGCGTACCCCAACAGAACACATAATATAAGTGAAGGTCCTGGCACCAGAGAGCATTTAAGCGCCTTATATACAAATTTTATAAGAAAAAATTGTGAGCCAGGGGCTAAATAACATTAAAAACTGCTATATGAAAATGCTGCCTTGTTTGGCAGCATTTTTAATTTTATCTATAATGTTGAGGCAACACAGGTCCATAATGTAATTTTTTAAACCGTTTATTTGTTTTGGGGTGTAAAAGATCCGCTGCAGTTTCATAACCCTCATCAGCCACTTCTGCTATTCTTCTATTTGTATTTGTAAGCCTTGTAATGTATACGAGTAGCCCTGTAAATGCTATAGCTGCTGCACCATAAATTATTTTTTTAGATGTCTTCATAATTTAATCTTATTATTTTGCAAATTTACAGAAAGAGTTTTCTTAACTGCAAATATGGAATTTTTTAATTTAAAAAATAAATGAGTCTTGTTGAAATATCAAGATATTTATAATAAAAAAAATCCCTTCATTGCTGAAAGGATTTCTAATAAAGCGTCTTTATAAAAATTAATAGTCTTTGCTATAACCGCCACCGCCACCACTGCTACGACCACCGCCGCCACCATATCCACCACCGCTGCTGCGACCACCGCCACCGCCGTAACCACCGCCGCCGCCACTACTGCGACCACCACCGCCACCGCTGTAACCGCCACCGCCTCTGTTGCCGCCACCGCCACCATAACCGCCGCCACCGCTACGTTTTTTGTAATCGTCACCTTCAGCACGTGGCTGAGATTCGTTAACGATTAATTTGCGACCTTGAATTTCAACTTCGTTTAATGCAGCTATAGCAGCTTTCGCAGCTTCAGCATCTTCCATTTCAACAAAACCGAAACCTTTACTACGGCCATTCATTTTGTCTTTCAAAATTTTTGCACTGCTTACAGTACCATACTCAGTGAAGAGTGTGCTTAAGTCTTCGTCAGTCATTGACCAGCTA
>JAYVVD010000392.1:0-3476 GCA_043787295.1 Ferruginibacter sp.
AACGGTGAAGTAGGCGAGTTTATAGAGGCATTACAGTTTGCCGAAAATGCCGAAAAGCTTACAGCACAAAAATAATTCAACACATGCTGCAAAATTTGCGGTTTTTTACATTTATACTTTTATATGATTGTGAATGGCAAAAAAGTGTTCACAATTAATTAACAAGCAATAATTATTTTTTGGCACCTCATTTGTATTTTATTAATCACAACAATGATCAATTTAAATTTCTCATAAGCAGTTAGTTTTGGTAAACAGCCCCCGTTTCTACGGGGGCTTCTTTTATTTTCTACTATTTATTTTTTTTAAAAGTATCGTCTATTTATTTCTCCGTGCGTGCTACTCAATTTTCTGAGTTTTATTCAAATTTTGTATAAATTTTAATGAAACATATTTATTAGTTGATTTTCTTGCCTATTCTTTCAGCAACTTTGCATTCGCAAAACTTACATGAACAAAGAACCTCAAATATTTCAAACAGATAGTGCTTTTAGATGGAATAGTGTTAAATGGACAACAAGGGTATTAATAGTAATAGGTATAATTTTACTTACAGTTGTTATTGTGGCAATTGTACAAGGCACATCTCCCAGCCTGACAAATATTGAAACTAAAAACAGGTTTTTTAAAGATGTGGTAAATCCACTTCAGCAATTAAACATTCCCTATTCTAAATATAAAAAAAAAGGTTTTAAATCTTTTCTGGAAATGAAGGACAGGGAAGATTCTATTAATAAACTAAAAGGTAAAAAGGTAAGTGAGCAAACAGAATTTATCCGTGCTGCCTTTTACGACCCGGCATGGAATCATGCTGCATCTGTAAGCGATCTGGAGGCCAATGCCGGTAAATTAAACACCATTTTTCCTCAATGGTTTTTTATAAACTTAAAAGATAACAGTAAAATAGAATCAAGAATAGATTCTGCAGGGCTGGCGATCATGAAAAAAAACAAACTAAAAATTTTACCCATTTTCAGCAATTACAATTCTACAAAAGGCATTAACGGTGATTTTGACGGAGGCTTACTCCATGTAATGCTAAACGATAGTGCAAAAAGAAATAATTTTATTAATAACCTGGCAGATACACTTGCTAAATATGATCTACAGGGAATCAATATAGATTTTGAAGAAATAAAAGAAACCACCAATGAACCACTTAATAATTTTCAGAAAAAATTATACGAAGTATTTCATGCGAAAGGGTTAATGGTAACGCAAGATGTAGTGCCAATGAACCAGGATTACGATTTTGTAGAATTAAACAAATACAACGATCATATTATTTTAATGGCTTATGACCAATACAGCGATGCGCAAAGCGGACCCGGGCCAATATCTGCACAAAAATGGATTGAGGAAGCGTTGGATGATGCTGCTAAAAAGATCGATAGTAAAAAAATAATTTTAGGCCTTGCAGGCTATGGACGAGATTGGAGTGTAGATAAAAATGGAAAAGTATTAAGAAATGAAAATGGAACATTAATAGAGCCGGAAGCAATCACTTATTCTCAGGCACTGGATAAAGCAAGGTTATCAAATTCAATAGTACATTTTGATAATGACAATTTTAATCTGCATTACAGTTATACAGAACAAAACAGCAATGGTATAACTCAACATAATGTATGGTTTACAGGAGCGGTATCATCTTATAACATTATGCGCTTTGCAGATGAGTATGGCACTGCAGGTACAGCATTGTGGGTTATTGGCAAAGAAGACCGGAGGCTTTGGAATTTTTATGGCCGCTCACTTACAAATGCCGCACTGGATGCAAAACCTTTTGATTACAACATTTTAAAACAACTACCATACGACGTAAACCAGAAACCAACACCTATAGGAGAAGGAGAGCTTTTAAGAATTTTATATACACCACAACCAGGTCTTGTCTCATTGGAAATTGATACCTCAGAAGATTTAATTACAGAGCAGAAATATACTCAATTACCATCTGGTTATGTATATGAAAAGTTCGGAGAGGATACCACTGCAATAGGATCAATGGAAAAAAAGCATAAAATAATTCTTACGTTTGATGATGGTCCTTCGCAGGAATGGACACCAAAAATTCTTGATGTTCTCGAAAAAGAAAAAGTTCCTGCAACATTTTTTGTTGTAGGTATTAATGTAGCAAACAACATTCCTTTACTGCAAAGAATTTACAAAGATGGATACGAAATAGGCAACCATACTTTTACCCATAACAATATTGCAAAAATGGGCCCGCAGCGTTCAGAGCTGGAAATGAAATCTACCCGGTTACTTATAGAAGCTGTGACGGGACGAAGTACGATATTATTTAGAGCACCTTACAATGCAGATAGTGAACCCCAAACCTTTGAAGAAATTGAACCCATAGCCCGGAGTAAAAACGACAATTACATAACAGTAGGAGAAAGTATAGATCCTCAGGATTGGGACGATCACAACGTTAATGCAGATAGTATTTTTAATAGAGTTGTACGGCTTGCAAATGCAGGTAATGGCAACATCATTTTATTACACGATGCAGGAGGCGATACCAGACAAGCAACCGTAGATGCATTACCAAAAATTATAAAATATTTTAAAGACCGTAACTGTGAGTTTACAACCGTGGCAGATCTTATGGATAAAACCAGAAACGATGTGATGCCCTTTGTGCAAAGAAGTTTAAAACTCCGATTCAATTATTATTTTAGCATAGCATTGTATTGGGGTACGCATTTCATTTTTGCACTTTTTCTTGTCGGTATAGCACTCTCCATATCTCGTATAATATTAATGGCAATACTTGCATTCAAACAAAAAAGAAAAGAGGTTTTTTTACCCGTTAACCTTGAGCAGCCCGGTGTAAGCATAATTGTACCTGCATATAATGAAGAGATAAATGCAATTCGAACAGTTGAAAGTCTTTTGCAACAGGATTACCCAAATCTGCAAATTGTTTTTGTGGATGATGGCAGCAAAGACGATACTTATAAAAAAGTAAGCGATTTTTTTGCAGTCGTACCCAATGTACAGGTAGTAACCAAAACAAACGGCGGAAAAGCCACCGCTTTAAATTATGGAATAAACTTAGCCATAAATGATTATGTTGTTTGTATAGATGCAGACACGCAGCTTAAGCAGGATGCGGTATCACAATTAATGAAAAAGTTTTACTATTCCGAAGGTGAAGCACCGGTTGGTGCCGTTGCAGGCAATGTAAAAGTGGGCAACGAAATAAACATGATTACAAAATGGCAAAGTATTGAATACACCACTTCTCAAAACTTTGATCGCTCAGCCTTTGATTACCTTAATTGTATAACGGTTGTACCTGGCGCAATTGGTGCTTTTAAGAAGTCCGCAGTAATAGAATCCGGTGGCTTCACATCAGATACGCTTGCAGAAGATTGCGACCTTACAATGCGCATGCACAAAAAAGGCTACCGGGTACGCAATTGCAGGCAGGCTCTTTCTTATACGGAAGCTCCCGAAACTTTTAA
>JAYVVD010000393.1:0-2368 GCA_043787295.1 Ferruginibacter sp.
TTATAAATTTTTTAATCTTAACGTTACTGCATTTTTGTGTGCAAATAATTGTTCTGCTTCTGCCATCAATTCAACTGCAGGACCAATATTTTTAATGCCCTCGTTTGTTACTTCCTGGAATGTGATTTTTGTTACAAAACTATCCAATGAAACACCGCTATAATTTCGTGCATAGCCATTTGTAGGCAATGTATGGTTTGTACCGCTGGCATAATCACCCAATGACTCACAGCTGTATTTACCAAGGAATACAGAGCCTGCTGTAGTAATGCTGCCAATTACATCTTTGTAATTTTCTGTTGCTATAATTAAATGCTCTGGTGCATAATAATTACTGAATGCAATGCATTCTTTAAGGCTATTTAATAAAATTGATTTGCTGTTCAACAATGCAACTGCAGCTAATTCTTTCCGTGGCAAATTTTCCAGCTGTGCCGTAATTTCTTCCTCTGTTTTTTCAATCAATTCCTTGCTGTCAGATAACAATATTACCTGACTATCCGCACCATGTTCAGCCTGAGAAAGCAGATCTGACGCCACAAACGAAGGCTCGGCACAAGCATCTGCAATTACCAGAACTTCGCTTGGACCTGCAGGCATATCAATCGCAACTCCAAATGATTGTGCCAATTTTTTTGCTGCGGTAACATATTGGTTCCCCGGACCGAATATTTTATAAACCGCAGGTATCGTTTCTGTACCAAACGTCATGGCAGCAATAGCTTGTATTCCGCCGACACAAAAAACTTGTGTAATGCCTACTAAGCCTGCGGTGTATAAAATGGCTGGATTTATTTTGCCATCTTTATCCGGTGGTGTGCATAGAATAATCTCGTTGCAACCGGCTATCATTGCAGGAATGCCTAGCATAAGCACTGTTGAAAAAAGCGGTGCAGATCCTCCAGGTATATAAATTCCTACTTTTTCAATCGCCCTATTTTCCCGCCAGCAAAAAACGCCTTTGGTTGTTTCAATAATTTGTTTTATTTCTTGTTGTGCTGTATGAAATTTTTCAATATTGCTTTTGGCTAACTGTATAGCTTGCTTCAATTCTTCTGAAAGTTGAGCTTCTGCATTTTCTATTGATGCTGTGTCAACTGCCAAAGATTCCATGGCTACTTTGTCAAAGGTTTGAGCATATTTTAATACTGCTTTATCGCCTTCTTTCTCAATTTCCGTGAATACGGTTGCCACGAGGCTTTCCAGCTTTTCTTTTTCAGCCGCTGGTCGTTCTGCTAATTTCTTCCAATCACTTTTTAAAGGAAATTCAATTTTTTCCATTCCGTGTGTATTAAATTTTATAATATCATTTTTTCAATCGGTATTACTAAAATACCCTGTGCACCAAGGTCTTTCAGCTTATCAATAACTTCCCAAAATTCATCCTCTTTTACAACAGAATGTACACTGCTCCAACCTTCTTCAGCCAAGGGTAAAACTGTTGGTGATTTCATGCCTGGCAAAACAGCATTGATGGCTTCAATCGCACTATTGGGTGCATTCAATAAAATGTATTTATTTTCAGATGATGTTCTTACTGCTTTAATTCTAAACAATAATTTATTGAGAATGGCTTGCTTTTCAGTCGAAAGGTTTTTATTTGAAATTAAAACCGCTGAACTTTTCTTAACGATTTCTACTTCTTTTAAGCCGTTCATCAACAAAGTGCTGCCTGTACTTACAATATCAAAAATTCCATCTGCCAAACCAATGCCCGGCGCTATTTCCACACTGCCACCAATCTCTTCAATTTCTGCAGTAATATTGTTTTTATTAAAGAATTTTTGTAATATTTTTGGATAACTCGTTGCTACTTTTTTATTTTGAAAGAAGGATGGTCCGGTATAAGTTTCATCCTTTGAAATAGCAAGAGATAATTTACAGCCAGCAAAACCAAGGTTTTCTATCGTTAAAACATCCTTGTCTTTTTCCCATACTTCATTCTCTCCTAATATACCAATATCTGCAACGCCTTGCTCCACATATTGTGGTATATCGTCATCTCTTAAAAACAATACTTCAATAGGAAAATTTTCTGAGGCAGTCAATAGTTTTCTATCACCATTTGGCAATTTAATACCACACTCTTTTAATAATTCGAGTGACTTTTCACTAAGTCTTCCGCTTTTTTGTATGGCAATTTTAAGTTTACTCATTTTGTTTATTTGTTTGCTGAATAAATAGTGGAGTTAAATAAAAACCCCGTCTGTTTTACTCAGACGGGGTTTTTAAAATATGTAGCTATACATCATTAATACCTGGCCTAAGCGCTAGTATGAGAATGATGATGATGTAAAGTTGTTGTGGTCATTACTATGTTTGAAACGCAAATGTAGGATGCATATACTTACAGGCAAAATTTATTTTG
>JAYVVD010000394.1:0-3634 GCA_043787295.1 Ferruginibacter sp.
AACTTTACAGGCTTTGCAGAATTGATCATTTAATGCAAAGAAATTCGTACGAACTTTCAGGAGGAGAAAAACAAAGAGTTGCACTTGCGAGGTTAATTGTAACAAGGCCCAGACTTATAATATTGGATGAGCCATATTCTAATCTTGATCGCATTCACAGAAATATCCTAAAAGAAGTAGTTGAAAATATTTGTAACAGGTTTGAAATTTCCTGCATCCTTACCTCGCACGAACCATTGGATGTGTTGCCATGGGCAGATAAAATTTTGGTTTTGAAAAACGGAAAAATTATACAGGATGACACGCCTATGAATGTTTACAAAAAACCAACAAACGAATATGCTGCTGCATTGCTTGGTAGTTACAATTTGTTAAACCCTGAAATATTTGGCGAAAGTTTATTAATCAGACCTGAGAAAATTTTAATAACGGAAGATCTTTCAGAAAAATACATAGGGAAAGTAACCTCCGCAAACTTTATGGGAAGTTTTACGGAAGTTGAAGTAAAGATTGCGACCCAAACAATTAAAATAAAAACCATTAACCATAACATATTTGTTGGCGATGAGGTTGGAATATATTTTTAAAAAACTTCCCAACATCCTTATATGTTTTTATAATATTTATTCATAAAATTTAATTCTTCCTTTACGAACAAAACCGTAACATTGTTGTACGAATTAAATCGTAACGATGGAAAATAAAAAGAATTTTAAACCAACAGAAAGCGAGCTGGAAATACTTGCAGTGCTTTGGAAAAATCAACATGCTACTGTGCGCACTGTACACGAAGTACTTACAAAAACTAAAGAAGCAGGGTATACCACAACGCTGAAACTAATGCAGATCATGCATGAAAAAGGTTTGGTTACAAGAAATACTGAAAGTAAAACGCACATTTATACACCTGCAATAGATAAACAAAAAACACAGTTGCAGATAGTAAATAAAATGATCAGCAGTTTATTTGCAGGCTCTCCGGCAGATATGGTAATGCAGGCTTTGGGCGGAAACAGAACAACGGTCGCAGAGTTAAAGCAAATAGAGGAACTAATTGAAATTTTAAAAGCAAAAAAATAAAAAATTGAGAGAATGACTTTCTTTTACTCATTTACAGAAACGTTGTTGCACAGCATTTGGCAGGCTGCGTTACTTTTGAGTGTTTATTTATTTATAAATAGTATTGAAAGAAATTACCACCCTTTACAAAAAAGAGATTTTTTATACCTGTTACTTCTCTCTCAATTTTGTGTTTCAATTGTTACTTTTTTTAGTTTTTTTAATGGTCATATTTTTATATCAGCGATAACGTTTACAAATTCATTTCAAAACACTCACTTACTATTTTTAAATAATTATTATGGATTGATTTGTACATTATACCTTAGTATAGTTGTAATAAAAATTTTACAGATAATGATTCAGTGGTTAGTTTTTAAAAAAAATTACCCCAAACAAATTAGCAGACCTACAGCCGCTTTAAAAATTTTTACTGACTTACATGCACACCATTTATGCATAAACAAAAAAGTTACGCTGTGGTTCAGTCACACTATAAAAACACCTATAACTTTTGGTTTTTTTAAACCTGTAATTTTACTTCCCATAGCTTTAATAAATAACATTACTACTCAGCAAGCAGAATTAATTGTACTGCACGAATTGTCGCATATAAAGAGTAAAGATTATCTGCTCAATTGGTTTTTAATAATAATGGAAACTATTTATTTCTTTAATCCATTTATTAAAATAGCAGCAGAAAAACTTAAACTTGAAAGAGAAAAAAACTGCGATATACAGGTACTGAATTATCAAAATAACAGTATTAAATATGCAGAAACTTTATACGAAATAGCACAAAACAATATTTTCTTAAAAAGATTTCAGCTTGGTGTCTTTAAAAACAATTCTCAGCTTTTCAAGCGTATTAGTTTTTTTTCCGATGACAAAAATTTATCTTGTAAAAAACTAAATTATTTCCCTTTATTGCCTGTATTATTTTTATTAACGGTGTTAATTTCTTTTTTGATGGTTGCCAAAAGTTCTCTTCCGGCTAACACTTCTTCGCAAATATCTTTTTTACCTCTAAAAGAGTCATTTCTAAAAAATAAAATTTTTACGCCCTCAATTAAGGAAATAAAAACGACTATTTCTCGAGAAAATAATTACACAGGATTAATTGAAACAAAACCCACTGCAGTTAAAATTTTATATAAAACAACTCCTGTATTTCCAAAAATAAAAAACCCTGAAAATATTTTCATCCCTGTATCGTTAAACGAAATTACAGATAGCATCAAAGAGGTTATTTATAATTTAGAAACAAAAAATGCTACCATAACCCAGTCATATAAATTAATAAAAAAGAATGGCATTTGGATTTTTGAACCACAGTGGATGGTTAAAGTAACAAATGACAGTACTTCCCAAAAAATTAATAATGATTCTTCTCTTTTATTTAAATTTAAAGAAGTTCAATAAAATCTATCTGTATTATTCCTGCACAAAACAACTTCAACCGAATTAAGGAAATTATTTTTACTTGTTATTCTCAACAATTACATAAATGTAATTTTGTGCAGTAGCTTAAATAAAATCTTTAATCACTATTGCAATTTTTTCAAATGAAACAAGCACCTTTCAAAAGTGAACTTTCTTTAATTGATACCGACCGAATAATTGAAATGGCTTGGGAAGACCGAACACCATTTGAAGCCATTGAATTTCAGTTTGGCTTAAGCGAAATGGAAACAGTAGCGCTGATGCGGAAAAATTTAAAGCGTAGCAGTTTTAACCTCTGGCGTAAACGGACACACAGTGGCGTAAGCCAAAAACATTTTGCAAAAAGAGTAGATGGAATGAACAGATTTAAATGTACTCTTCAACGCAGCATAACCATGAACAAAATAAGTAAAAGGCGATGAGTAAAAGAGTTGAATATACATTTCCTACAGAATGGGAAAATATTTTAAAAAGAATAGATGAAATAGATCCCATAAAATATGCACGGACCCGCAACTTTATTGATGGCGATGTAACCTATTTATCTCCCTATATTTCCCGGGGTGTTATAAGCGTAAAAATGGTAAAAGACCTTATTTTTAAGCGTGGTTATAAACTGTATGAAATAGAAAAATTTATACAGGAACTTGCGTGGCGGGAATACTGGCAGCGCATCTGGCAAAGTAAAGGAGACGAAATTTTATTTGATTTAAAGCAGACTCAGCCGGATTTTGTGCATAGAGAATTACCTGTTGCAGTTTTAAATCACCACACCCGCATTGATGCTGTAGATAATTACATTGAACAACTTTACGAACAGGGCTATATGCACAACCATGTAAGAATGTATTTGGCAAGCATCGTTTGCAATATTGCAAAATCGCATTGGTTATTACCTGCACAATGGTTGTATTATAATTTGCTTGATGGAGATGTTGCAAGCAACCATCTAAGTTGGCAATGGACATGTGGAAGCGCTTCATCAAAAAAATATTATTGCGATCAGGCGAACATCAGCAAATACACAGGCAGCAATCAACGAAAATCTTTCTTAGCTGAAGACTACGAAACTCTTGCAGAAATCGATGTTCCTCAGGTTTTAAAAGAAACAATCATCCTGGACTTAAATACC
>JAYVVD010000395.1:0-2705 GCA_043787295.1 Ferruginibacter sp.
TAATAAAACAAACAGTCAGGTCAAGGTTAGTTTGGGTAAGAACAACGGCAGGTCTAAGTTTGCTGCCACTTAAATCAGTAAAGGGAAAATTTATTAATAAAATGTCACCTTTAATCATTATTCAATTCTTTTAAATCAGCTTCAGTATATAAATTCTCTTCGTCTTTTAAAAAGTCAAAAGTCTGACTATTGGATGTTAATTGTTGAATTCCTGCTATCAAAAGATGTTCTTCATACCGCTTTGCAATAAAGTCGGCAAAATCAGAAATTTCTTCTGCCTTATTTTCAGGAAGCTGGTTGATAGCATTTACTGTTTTTTGGATAATTAATTGTTTAGTCATAAAGAATCTTTATATTCAAATGTACAAATTTGCCGTCAAGTTTAAGACTTTACGATCGCATGGCAGGTAACTATTAAATTGATGAAAATGGATTTGTATTATTAAGCAACGACAAAAGCGAATTAGCGGAGGCTTTGTATAATTTTAAATGATGACAAAACCTATTAAATTTAAACATCCATGGGTTGCCGACCCGACCCTACGCTATTTTTAGCACATTGTAAGGCACACAAAACCCCAACGCAAATCCCACCTTGCAAAGAGCTAAAAATGCCAATGCACAGCCCAAACAGTTCTGCTGACAGAATTCGTATCATCTTTAAAATAAATACGTCAACAACTAAATGTAAATTTTGCGGATAAGCAGAAAAAAAATATTTGCCAAAATTTTAAAAATCTTTACGAATAAGTTTTTCAAAATTTTCACGAAATGTTTCGCCAACAGAGAGTTCCATTTCCTTAATAAATACACTGTTCTTACGGACTGCTGTTATTTCTGCAATACCAATTAAATATGATTTGTGTATCCTTATAAACTTATTTTGTGGCAATTCAGATTCTATTGCTTTGAGACTTGTTCTTACTACCAAAGGCTTTTTAGTGCTTTTAAGATTTAGTTTGATATAATCTCTCAATCCTTCAATCCAAATAATGTCATCAAACATTACTTTTACCTGACTGTAATCAACATTCAAAAAAAAATATTCTGCAGATGGTTGCACAATATGTTGCTGCTTCATTGCTTTAAGTTCGTAAAGCTCTTTGGCTCTGTTACAGGCTTTAATAAACCTATCCAATGCCACAGGCTTCACCAAATAATCCACTACTGCTAAATCATAACTCTCCAAAGCATACTGTTTATATGCCGTAATAAAAATCACCAGCGGTTTGTTTTCAAGGCTTCCAATAAACTGTAGCCCGGTTAATCCCGGCATTTGAATATCAATAAATACCAAATCAATTTTATTTTCCTGCAATGCCTTCATTGCTTCAAAAGCATCGTTGCAGGCAGCCACTAATTTTAAAAAAGGTACTTTGCTGATATTATCCTGCAACAACTTTAAAGCCAGCGGTTCATCATCAACGGCAATACAATTTATCATGATTTAAAAGTTAATTCTAAAAAAGCTATAAACCTGTCATTGGTTTTATTTATTGTAAGATTATGCCGGTTACCATATAATAATTCCAGCCGCCGTTTTACATTAACCAATCCAATACCGGAAGTTTTGTCTTTAACAGTTTCGTTTTGAATAAATTTGTTTTTTACCATAAAATAAAGCTTGTCATTCTCTGCCCTTAGTTCAATTTCTATTTCTGGATTTTCTACAATACCAGTTCCGTGTTTAAAGGCATTTTCTACAAACGGTATTAACAGCATGGGCTCAATTGCATGCCAATTCTCTTTAACGTTTAATGAAACATGTAATTTAAGTTTTTCACTGAAGCGTTGCTGCTGTAAGTCAATGTAACTTTGTAAGTATTCTATTTCACTTTGTAAAAGCACTTTTTCTTCATCTGTTTCGTAAAGCATATACTGCATCAACGATGATAATTTATGAACAGTAGGTTCCAGTTCATCGCTCTTCAGCCGAATCATTGCTGTTATATTGTTCATAATATTAAACAAAAAATGTGGGCTGATTTGAGAACGCAAAAAAGATAATTCTGTTTTTAAGTTCTCCTGTCTTCTTTCATTTGCTTCTTTTTCTAAATGCATTCTGTCAACTAAGGTTTTATAAGTTACACTCACAAAAATGGTAAACAAAAAAGGAATAATATTATGAATAGAGGAGGGCACAAAATTGAATGAGCGTCCGGTTACAAAAGGTTTAAATAAAGCCCCATGCAACAACATGATTATACAAAAACTGGCAAATAGCACCAGCGCATACTGGAGGTATTTTCGTTTGTAAAATAAACGTGGAATCAATACATATGCATTCAGATAAAACAAACCCATCCATAAAAAATTTGTAACAGTTTTGATGCTTCTGTATGGATCAACAGAAGATGTTTCACCTTTTTCATCCCATGTATTAAACACATAAGGAAGCAAAAAAATAATAGCCCATACAATGATATGCATGAACAAAATTTGATTTTTCTTTATTTGTGAAAAGCCTTTCAATTTTAAAAAATATTTATAAAAATAATAAAATAATCGACGCTGCAATTCCAGCTACAGTCATATACACCCCCCGGCTAAATAGCTTTGTACCTGGCTTAAACATCCAGAACGCAGAGACAGACATAAACAATAACAAAATACCGAAGATGGTTGTAAAATAGTGTGCCAAAGAATTCCCTGGTTCCTGACTTCTGGTTTTATGGAATTCAGTAAATGGAAGCACCCATTTATAC
>JAYVVD010000396.1:0-5616 GCA_043787295.1 Ferruginibacter sp.
GCTTGCAGTACAAAAATTACCTGAAAAACAGAAAGCAGTTTTTAACCTTAGGTATTTTGATGAAATGCCTTATGCGCAAATGAGCACAGTGTTGGAAACGAGTGAAGGTGCTTTAAAAGCAAGTTACCACCACGCAGTAAAAAAAATAGAAGATTACATTTTAAATAATTAAACGATCGGCCAATAAGCCAGTCAAAATATTGATGAATAACAGAGCAGATATATTAACAGAAATTAATGGAATTAGTAAGACTGTAGCCTCAATACCTTTTGTAAATGTTTTTACTGTTGATGCGACTTATTTTCCCTCTATTGCTCAGGTAATAATGGCAAAAATTTATGAAGAAGATTCTTTTGATTCTTCAAACAATTTTTCTGTACCCGATGGTTATTTTGAAAGTTTGGCGGGTAATATTCTCACAAAAATACATGCACTTGAAAATGATGTTACTGTTGAATTGAAAGGATTTTCTTCTTTATTAGCAGGAATTGAAAACAAAGAAACATACACCGTTCCTGCTGGATATTTTAACGAGCTTAGTTTTTTAAACAGGCAACAGGAACCCGCTAAAATTATAGCAATCGATAAGCGAAGTTCATTTTTTAAATATGCTGCGGCTGCTGTCATTACGGGTCTGTTGGGTTTAAGTATTGTAAATATTGTAGATAAAAATAATACAGAGAACAGTATTAAAACAACTGCAGAAACTATTACGGGTTCAACCAAACCCAACACAGTTTTGATGAATGGCAGTTTTGATGATGCTTTGCAAAATGTTTCAGACAATGAAATTGAACAATATTTACAAAAAAGCGGACAAGATGTAAATGCAGCATTGGTAGCATCTTCAACCGACGATGTAGATAAATTACCCGAAGCAACTGATTATTTAGTGGATGAAAATGTTTTGGAAAATTATTTAAAAACAATCAATCTGAACAACTAAGAAAATGAAAAAATTTATATTATATATTTCTTTAGTGTTTGCAGCGTTTGCTACATCTGGGCAGGTAGGTTCAGAAGATGGGCAGATTAATCAAAAAAAAGAAGAAAAAATTAAAGCGCTTTATATAGCTTATATTTCTCAGCAATTATCGCTTACCCCTTTGGAAGCCGAAAAGTTTTGGCCTGCACATGCACAATATGAAGCAGATTTACATGCAATAAACAAAGGCGATTTAAACGAGCTGGATAGACAACAAGCTGTACTGGATGTAAAGAAAAAATATCAGAGTAATTTTAATAAGATTCTTGGTAATCAGCGTAGTAATAATTTTTACAGGCAGGATGCAGAATTTAGAAAAAAGCTGGTAGATCGATTAAAACAAATGAGGCAGCAAAGAGGCAACAATAACAACAATAATAGCAGAGTTCTAAGACCCGGAAGAGTTAGACCCCAGTAAATTTTAAATCCGGTATTTTTATCTTTGTACAAAAGGGGTTTTAATATCATGGTAAAATAAAAAAGTCCAGAGTTCCTTTTGGGCTTTGTTCCACCACTGTTGGCGAAGCTCCATACTTTTTTTACCATCAAAATCATATTTAGCAATAAACCTACTTTTCATTTGTTGTAACTGGGGTGCTACATCACCTCCAAAAAATATTTTTTCATCACCTTCTTCAATCATAAATGTTTGGTGAAAAGGGCAATGAGCGCCAGTTACTTCATAAGAAATATAATCATCAATTTTACCATTGCCTTCGGTAAAAACAACATTGCCTGCACTGCTTAAAATCTCAAATTCATTTGGTGTATATGATGGTATTTCTTTTTCAATTGCAAATTCAAACTCCTTTTTATTTACATAATAAGTTGCCTGCGGAAAACTTAAAAAATGATGACCAAGCACTTTATCTTCCTTACTCACTCCACCCGAATGATCTTTATGTAAATGAGATAGCAATACTTTCGTTATATCCATTGGGTCAATGCCATTGTTTATTAAATTTTGATGAATCTGTAAAATACCATCAGCATTGCTGAAACCCAAACCTGTATCTATTAATAAAATATCTTTTTTTGTAATGATGCAAAACGGTTGGACTTCTACCAGTAAACTGCCAATAGCTCGGTGTTGCAAATCATCTTTTTCCTTATTAAAAGGAACGAATACTTTTGTTTTATCTATTGTAAAAGCACCTTCGCTGAGTGGAATTATTTTCATAGAAAATAGGGTAGAGTTGAGTATTTAGATGTAAGACAAAAGATACACGACCAAAATATCAGACCATGTATTAGAAATAAGATAACCGGTATTTTTTTATTTCACTATTTCATTCGTAATTTTTAATTTTTTCTACCTCAAAACCATTTGTCTGTCCGCATCTAACTTAATTAAAATAAAAATTAAAATGGTAAATGTTATTAATGATGATCCACCGTAACTCATTAACGGCAGTGTGATACCAATAACAGGAGCAAACCCAATGGTTACACAAACATTTACGGCCACATGAAAAAATATTATGCCTGCAACACAATATGCATAAACCCTACTAAAAGTGCTTCTCTGCCGCTCTGCAATAAATACAATTCGAAGCAATAATCCTAAATACAAAAGCATTAAAAAGCTTGTTCCCCAAAAACCAAAATTCTCTCCAACAGATGTAAAAATAAAATCAGTATGTTGTTCAGGCACGAAATCGCCTTGTGTTTGCGTGCCTTTTAAAAAACCTTTACCGGCAAAGCCACCCGAACCGATTGCTATTTTAGATTGCTTTACATTATAATTCTGCTGGTCATTTTTTCGTTGTTTTAATTTTTCTTCTTCAGGGCTTAGAGAACCCGTTTTATTATCTGTAAAAGGATTTTCAACTCCTACCATGCTAAAAATTCTATCTGCCTGATATTTTTTAAAAACTTTATTAAAAACAAAAGGAACCGCAAGACCTACAAATGCGGCACATACGAGCCACACCCCAACAATAACTAAAAGAATACCCTTATTGCGTTTTATTTGTTTCCTGTTTAACCAAATTAAAACCACTGCTAAAAATGTAAAAACGATGAGCAGCGTTTTAGTGTGAAATAGTAAGGAAACCACTAATAAAACTGCCATTAAAATGCCTGAGATTAAATATCCAGGCGGTAACCCTTCTCTGTACATCGGTATCAAAAAAGAAAAATAAACCAATGCCAATCCGGTTTCGCCCTGTAAAATAGAGAGTGCAGCCGGTGCAAAAGATATAGCGGCTGCAATTATTTGCGATTTTGGTTTGCTGAAATCTGTATCCTGCAACGAAAGAAATTTTGACAGAGCCAATGCCGTAAATATTTTACAGAGTTCAACAGGCTGAAGGTTCATAAATCCAAGTGGTATCCAGCTTTTAGATCCTTTTATTTCTTTACCAACAACAAATGTGGCAAGTATAAGCAATATGCCAATTAAGTAAGAAAGATTAGCTGTTGCTGTAAAAAATTTACTGTCTGTCAATAAAATAAAAGTTCCCATAACACAGCAGAACGCAAAAAAGAAAAACTGTTTGCTGTAATTTTTTTTAAATCCAAAGAATGTCTGTATAAAATTATCAGTGCTTTTATATTCAACAGAAATAATGCATACCAGACCAATAAAAATAAGTATAGCGTATAATACCATCATTATTTTATCATTGCCTTTTGTTATGGAGATATTCTTTTGGTACATTTAATTGTCAAGTTTTGTAACTGAATCCTGTACAACCTGTTTTTGTTTAGATGGTAATATGGCTTCGGGTTTTATGGGCTCGTCTTTTTTATTGTCTTTATTTTCTTTGTCTTTTTTATCCTTTATTAACTTTGTAAGTCCTACTTCATCTTCGCCATCATCTATCCCCGTTGTATCTTTTATAATTTTTATAAAACCCTTTGCTATCAGGTAGGTAGAATCTTTTGAGTGACGAAGAGAATCTTGTTTTCTAGCTTCTACATAAATACGTTTCGGTATTAAACTCAATTTTGAAATGCTTTCAATTTTTGCCAGTCTTTCTTTATCAGTAATAGAATCATTTAAATATTTCTCTATCATTAAACCTGCAATAGGTGCTGCGTAAGTGCCGCCAAAACGGCCACTGTTTTCCACCACACACATGATGGCAATTTTCGGATTTTCTCTTGGTGCAAACGCACAAAAGAAAGAGTGATTTTCCTGTTTTACACCTCTGTAATAATTTTCTACTGTACCTGTCTTACCACAAATAGTTATACCTTTTACTTTTGCATTGCCACCTGTTCCTCTTTCCAGCACTCCCTGCATACCATCATGCACCACGTCAAAAATACTATCCGGAATATCTATGGGATCATGGTGTTTTCTGTACTGTTTTAGTATTTCATATTTGTCGCCACCTTCTATTGAATCTACCACATGGGGAGTAATATACCAACCCTTATTTGCTATGTAAGCCATTTCGTTTGCAACCTGCAGAGGTGTAACATCTACTTCACCCTGGCCAATACTTACAGATCTAAAACTGCAATAATTCCAATGGCCTTTTCCAAATACTTTATCATAATCCTGAGGTCTTGGTATGTTACCTTTTTTTTCTGAGGGAACATCAACCCCCAATTTATGGCCAAGTCCAAATGCATACATATATCTGTCCCAGCTTGCCAAACTGCTGTCAACATTTGGAAAAATTGGATTGTTAATTACCTTTTGCATAACTGTAGCAAAGTAAGTATTGTCAGATACTGTAATAGCACTGCGTAAATTAAAAGTTCCAAAATCTAAACAGCGCATGGGTCTACCGGTTCCACAACCATAAAATGCGCCACTACAGGTTACAGAAAAATCGGGTGTTATAATGCCTTCGTGTAATCCAACGAGAGCCTGTAAAGTTTTAAAGGTTGATCCTGGTGAGTATGTTGCACTCACTGTTCTGTTAAGCAATGGCAATGCAGGATTTAAAAATAATTCAGAAAAATGTTTTCTTTTTTCACTACCCGTTAAATATTTTGGCTGGTAAGTTGGGGCACTAACCATGGCAAGTATACCACCCGTTTTTGGATCAATTGCTACAATGGCTCCAAGTTTATTCTGCATTAATTTTTCTCCAAGTTCCTGTAGTTCTATATCCAGAGATGTATGCAAATTATTTCCTGCAATGGGAATTGTATCATACTTTCCATTTTCGAGTTTTTCTGTTAGCCTGTTTTTATTATCTCTCTTCCAATATTCAATCCCTCTTTCGCCCATTAATATTTTCTCATAACTTCTTTCAATGCCTGTCATACCTGCATAATCGCCGGATACATAGCCATCGTTTTTGTGTTTTTTTAAAAAATTTGTATCTACTTCCGCAGTGTAGCCAAGCACATTTGCTGCTGCATTAAATGGGTAACTTCTTACTGATCTTTCCTGCAGGTAAAAACCGGGTGTAAATAAATACATGCTTTCATTTAGCATGGCCTGTTTATCATCACTCAACAAAGCTTCAAAAACCGATGTTCGTGTACGGCCGTTTTTAATAATTACTTCTATAATTTTCTTGTTAAACTGTGCCGTATCCATTCCTAAAATTTTGCAAAGTGCAAAAGTATCAACGCCTTTTAATTTGTTTGGCGTAACCATTAAATCGTAAATAATAGTGTTTTGTAAAATTGATTTTTTATGCCTGTCATAAACAATTCCTCT
>JAYVVD010000397.1:0-3832 GCA_043787295.1 Ferruginibacter sp.
CTGCAGAAGATTGCTTGTAAATAATATGCGCATTCCTCCTTATCTCGATTTTCAAAATATGAAACCCTGGGAAACAAATATTGTAGACACATTTCAATATTGGCGTTTTGGCGATTATAAAAATTTTACTTCTTTAAAATTACTTGCTGCGGCTATGGGTGTGCCTTCTTCTAAAAATGATATTGATGGAAGTATGGTTGGGGAATTGTATCACATAGGAAATGCTGAAGAAAAAGAAATCAATATGAAACGCATTGCTACATACTGCCAGAAAGATGTAGTAACAACAGCCAATATTATTTTACGGTTTAAAAATGCTCCTATCATTGATGAAGATGATGTTGAAATTGTGGAATAAAACAACCCCATATAAAAAGCCACAAAGTTCTAATTTCGTAGCTTTTTATATCTGTCAATATTTTATTTTTTATTCAATAATAACCCTTTGGGTTTGAACTGTATCTCCATCTTTTATTTTTATAAAATAAAGTCCTTTCGCAATTCCTGCAGTACCGATTAAAATTCTGTTATCTGAAGATAAAACGTTTTTTAAAACCTTACCGCTCACATCTACCAATTGAATATTTAAAACAGTAGTCTGATTTTTTGTTGTAGAAATATTTATAAAATCTTTTGCTGGATTTGGTGCAATAATTATGTTATTAACCTTGTTAAAAGAAATACTTTTTACAATTGAATACTCAAATTTTCCATCAACATCAAATTGTTTAAGCCTGTAATAATTTATTCCGTTTAATGGGGTGTTATCAAATGCCATATAATTCTTAACTGCACTACTGTTACCCGCAGCATTCACTCTTAAAATACTGTACCAGTTTCTTCCATCTGCCGATCTTTCAACACTAAAATAACTGCTGTTTAATTCCTGATCGGTTGACCAATTTAATTGAGCGCTGCTATTTGCTTTTTGTACTGTAAACGAATTTAATTTTACAGGTAACGCAGTAAGACCATCATTTCTGGTATACCAAATAGGAGAGGTTACTATTCTACTTGCACCGTTTGTTATGTCCAAATAATAATAACCAATTGCAAGGTTAGCAAGATTATTATCAGTTAAAGATAAAGTGCTACCAATAGCCGAATCTATTTTTACAGCATTTACTCCACTGCCCGGAGTTCCAAACATTACTCTAATAACTGCTGAAGAAACCGAACTTGTCGCATCTGATAAAGAAACATAAATATTAGGGCCAAATCTATCAGAAATTGTAGATCCAATAATTTTTGTATTAATTGTAAAATCAACTTTTGTATCACAATCCTGCGTAGCATAAAAATTCATATTTCGCATTGCACTTACTATTGAAGTTTTTGTAAGTACCGGTGAAACGATTGCAGTACGGGATGTTGTTGCCCGGCCGAAAGTGGTATTATGATTATCATGATCTATAGTTGGACCGAGATGATAGCCTTTGGATAAAAGTAACTGATAATAATACAAATAAGAAAGCGAAGATCCAGGATTTGAATAAGTAGTATTTGTTGAAAATGCAGGACCACTCTCAACTGCAGCACCCACAATTGCACTGTCTGCCGAAGCATCATAAGCGTTGCCTGCAATGTTATTGAAATCAGTTAAACTTGGATGCGCAAGTGTTGCAAATGTATTTTTTGCAAGATTATTATTTATTGTTTTAAATAGTCCGGTGCCTCCTGTGTAAACACTTTTAGCAACATAAATATCGTAATTGTTTGTCGCTCCCCAAACCCCGCCTCCACTTTCCCAGCCATACAAATCATCCATACCATCACCATAAATAACTACATGCCCACCACCGCTTATTACGCCCCATTCCATACCATACATGGCAAGAAAATTTGTGTTTGCCGCTGAAAAATTATTTGCTTGAGTAGAACCCAGGTGATAATTATCTATTTGATTACCTGGATTATTAATAGTAGAAAAATGGTTATGTTCTGATATGCCCAGGTAATCCATACAAAGAGAATTTTTTGCAAATGCGTAATCTTGTGCAGGAGTATAGCCTTGGTTTTGGACATCTGCATTACCATCAGAATAATCAGAATGAGAATGTAAGGTGCCAAAATAATAATTATTAGCCACGGTATTTGTTGTGCTTATATTTCCGATTAAAGGATTTGTACTGTTGTATTTTGTACCACCTGAACAAATTTTATTTTCTGCAAAAATGAAGAAATAATATTGAGTATTTGCTGTTAAGCCTGTTGCATAAAATGTTGTAGTTGAAACGTTGCTTACTACTGTACCATTTCCAAAAATATCAGCTTTATTATAGTCAGTATTATCCATTGGCGTTGCTCCCAATACTGGGTTTGTACTTATAATAACAAGATAATTATCTGCGCTTGCAACACCTGTAAATGTACCTGAAATTGCAGTGGTTGAGCTTGTTAAAGACAATGAAGAACCTTGTGCTGATGGGGTAGCGCATGGAGGTAATGGAATAGTCGATTGATTAGAAGTTAGTGGCGATGTACTGTTATATGCAGGCCCGTTAACACAGCCTTGATTATTTAAACTAAACACATAAAAAAAATAATTTGTGTTTGGAGCTAATCCATTCGCAGTAAAAGAAGTTAATGCGCTTCTTTGAATAACTGTACCGCTTCCAATAACATCTCCTGCATTGTAAGCTACAGTATTAGACGGAGTTGCACCAAGAGAAGAAGAAGTAGATTTAACTACTAAGTATTGGTCAGCTGCGGTAGCTGTAAAATTACCTGATATGCTGCTCGTAGTAGCTGTACTGAAAATCAAATTGGTTGGCTGATTTGCAGGATCTGTACAATTCGGTAAACCTGCAATCGTAGTTGCCATACTGGTCAAAACATTATTGGTGTAATATAAAGGGCCGCCTGTACAAATGGCATTCATTGGAAATACAAAAAAGTAATAAGTGGTTTGGGCAGTTAGACCGGTTGCCGTAAAAGAAGTGTTAATACCCTTTGAAATAACAGTACCATCGCCAACATTATCACCAACCGCATAACTTTGGTTGTTTATCGGATTACTGGTAAGTGAACTGCTTGTACTCATTATAATAAGATAACTATCAGTTGTAGGATTGGCAGCTGAAAAGTTAGCAGCAATACTGTTGTCTGTAATGGTGCCAAAAACCAAATTAGTTGCAGACGATGTAGGCGTAGCACATGGTGTGCTTGCAACAGCAGTAACATTTAAATTATCAATACTGATTTTTGGCCTTGAACCTGTGGGGGTAATTCCGCCGTTTCCATTGCTGTAATAAAATCTTAAACGGGCATTGGCATTATTATTAAACAAAGCAGGTAAAGCAATGTTGGATTTTGAACCGCTTAAAGCAACATTATTTGTAAAATTTAAAACACCTGCAAAAGTAATTTCTGTAAAAGCTATGCCATCCACGCTGCTATATATTCTCAGTGAGCCATTCCTATCACCTGTTGAATTATTTACAATTGCATAATCGAAACTTAAAGTGCCTGCATTGACCCCGGTAAAATCCATATAAAAATCAATGGCTGCTGATGAAGTATTATCAGTACCACCGGTAGAGAGTAAGACAATTGATTGTGTGGGTACTGTTTGATCAGTCCCCTTCTGAACGCCGCCAAAAGAACTTGGAGCAAGAGGAGTTCCCGTGGGTGTTTGAAAACTAAACGTAGACGCTGTTAATGTAGTACCGTTTGGAATACCACCAGAACCTGCTGCACCTAATCCACCAAAATGATTGGCACCAATACCGGAAATAAAAAAATTGCTCCAGTTTGTAATATCTGCAAAAGTTTCTGTAAAACTAAGTCCAGACTGTGACGCCATTGGAACAGGCAAGGCGGTATTGGTAAA
>JAYVVD010000398.1:0-3959 GCA_043787295.1 Ferruginibacter sp.
AAATAAAAAAGTTCTTTAAAATAAAATAACAAAAATAGTTACCAGTTAAAAGTGCGAACTAAAAAATTCGCAACCCGCAACCCGTAACAATTAAAATAACACACACAAACAACACACACAAATTAAACACACACAACTATGAATCAGGAACAACCCGTTATCGTAGGCTTAGACATTGGGACTACAAAGATTGCAGCCATAGCCGGACGCAAAAATGAATTCGGCAAGCTGGAGATTTTAGGCTTTGGCAGGGCAAATAGCAATGGCGTGCAACATGGAATGGTATTAAACATTGACCAAACCATTAAAGCCATTACAACAGCACTCGAAAACTGTTATGCATCTAACCCAAGTTTATCTATTAGTGAAGTTTATGTGGGGATAGCCGGGCACCACATAAAAAGTTTACAAACCCGTGGCGATATTGTACGCCAGCAGAATGATGATGAAATTCGCCAGGATGAAATTGACAAATTAATAGCCGATCAATACCGTACTTACATCCCGGCAGGAGATCAGATTATTGATGTAATTCCACAGGAATTTACAGTGGATAATTTTCAGAATATTCCAAACCCAATTGGTTATAGCGGTGTAAAAGTCGGTGCGAATTTTCATATTATTACCGGTGATAAAAATGCTATCAGAAACATCAACCGCAGTGTGGAAAAATCAGGATTAAAAACACAGGATTTGGTATTGCAGCCACTTGCATCTGCAGCAGCAGTAATGTGCGATCAGGACCTGGAAGCAGGTGTAGCCATTGTAGATATTGGCGGTGGTACAACAGACCTTGCCGTTTTTTACGAAGGTATTTTAAAGCATACAGCCGTAATTCCTTTTGGCGGTGAAAATATTACGCATGACATTAAAACTGGGTTGGGCGTTTTAAAAACGCAGGCGGAGCAAATGAAAATACAGTTTGGCAGTGCACTTGCTGACGAAACAAAAGCCAATGCATTTATAACCATACCCGGCTTGCGTGGTATGGCAGCAAAAGAAATTTCTGTAAAGAATCTTGCCAATATTATTCAGGCACGTATGAGTGAGATTATGGATTTTGTAACCTTCCATTTAAAGCAGGTAGGGCTCGATAATAAAATGTTGAATGGTGGTATTATACTAACAGGCGGCGGTTCTCAGCTAAAACATTTATTACAGCTTACAGAGTATGTTACAGGTTTAAATGCACGTATTGGTTTCCCTAACGAGCATTTATCTGGCTCGCAGATAGATGAATTATCCAAGCCAATGTACAGCACCTGTATCGGTTTAATTTTAAAAGGTTACAACGATTACGAAAACAAGAATAGAAAATTCGATACCAATTTTATTAAAGTATCAGGAACTGGAATTATGCAGGAAGCGCCTGTAGAAAATGAACTGGAAGAAATATCTGAAGAGAAAGAACCTGAAATTGTAAAGCGTAAAAAAACAATTAAAGGTTTTATGGATAGCTTTAAAACAAATCTAATAGAAATGTTTAAAGAGGAAGAGGATGAGGTGCTATAAAAATTTCGAATTTTAAATTACGAGTTAAGAATTGTTTTTATAAATCGATCGCCCGTAATTCGTAATCATTAATTTCCAATTAAGATTTAAAAAAACTACTAACTATTAAACGAAACAACCATGATACATTTTGATTTGCCAAAAGACCAGTCATCCATCATAAAAGTGATAGGAGTAGGCGGCGGCGGCAGCAATGCTGTAAACCACATGTTTGCACAAAATATAGAAGGCGTAAATTTTATTATATGCAATACAGATGCGCAGGCAATTGCTTTGAGTAATGTGCCAAATAAAATACAGCTTGGACCACACCTTACACAAGGCTTGGGTGCAGGCGCCAACCCAGCTATAGGCAGGCAGGCAACAGAAGAAAGCCTGGAAGAAATAAAAAGAATACTGGAAGTGAATACAAAGATGGCCTTTATTACTGCAGGTATGGGCGGTGGCACAGGCACAGGCGGTGCGCCCATCATTGCAAAAATTTGTAAAGACTTAAAAATACTTACGGTTGGTATTGTAACAACGCCATTTGCTTACGAGGGCAAGAAAAGAATAGCTCAGGCAGAAGAAGGTATCATGCTGTTAAAAAACCATGTAGATACTTTGCTGGTAATAAGCAACGATAAATTGCGCCACCAGTTTGGTAATTTAAAAATGAAAGAAGCTTTTAATAAAGCTGATGATATTTTAGCAACAGCAGCAAAATGTATAACCGATGTAATAAACAGTACCGGGCAAATCAATGTCGATTTCGCTGATGTATGCACTGTAATGAGCAACGGTGGTGTAGCTATTTTAGGCAGTGCAACCGCCGAAGGAGAAAACCGTGCATTTGCAGCAATTGAAAATGCACTTACATCCCCTCTGTTAAATGACAATGATATAAGAGGTGCAAAATGGATTCTCATTAATATTAATTCTGCCGAAGGTGAGCATGAGTTTACAATGGATGAAGTGGAAATCATACAAAACTATATTTTAGAGCAGGCTGGAGAAGATACAGATGTTATTCTTGGCCTTGGTTACGATAACACCCTTGGCGCACAAATAGGAATAACACTTATAGCAACTGGGTTTGAACACAAAGATCCATTTCCAAGAAATATCGCCGTAAAAGAAGCAGCAAAACCCTCCAACGAAAAAGTAGTTATGGAGCTGGAAATGCCAAAGCAGCCTGTACCATTGGTTGCAGCAACACAGCCTACGCTTCAGTTTGAAGATACAAGGCTAGAAAATACAACTGCAGAAATGGCGGCGACAGAAGATTCAATGATTCCAACAATGGCACAGAAAAGCAACGTAGAACTACCAAGTAAAACTACTGTGGATAATTTGAATGAGTCGCCCGTATTTTTTGAAATATCTTCATCATCAGATCAGGTTCCGGTAATACAATTTGATACTGAATTTACAACTCCAACACCAAAACAGGCAGTAAACGAAAAAATAAATTCATTTAAAGAAGAAGTAAAAAAAGAAGCTAGCAATAAAAGCCAACTTTCGTCGGGAGGCTTTCTGGTGAAGCCTACGCAAATTTATGCCGAGGTTAAACCAGAGAAACAAACATCCACATCTAACGAACAACCACTACCGTTGCAGTTAACTATACAGGCCGACGAACCTGCTATAGAAATGCAGTTGGTAGTTAAAGAAAAACCAGAAACGGCGGAGGAAAAGCCTCTGGCTCAGTTTCAAACACAGCCTTTTATAAGCAACCCTGTTGAGGAGCCTGCAATGCAGGACGAAACAGAAGAGCTTAGGCGCCGGGCATCTGAGCGGATAGCAAAATTGAGAAATTTATCTTTCAACATTAACGCTGCCGATCCGAACAATGAGTTTGAAACCGTACCGGCTTACCTCCGTCGTAATATGGAAATACATAACCAGATTGCAGATGTAGAAACCTTTTACAGCAATTACACCGTCAGTTCTGACGATAAAAATCAGGCAGAAATAAATACCATCAATAATTTTTTAGACGGTAAACAACCCGACTAGTAACTCGCTTCCTTTGAAGTCGTTGTGACTTCGGCAAGTGTGTGTTTGTGTCACAGTTTGTGTAGCCCCTTTTCAGTAAAACGAAAAGGGGTTTTTGTAGAGGTGACAACTTTTTAAAAGTTTTCACCTCTACAGCCGGCTGTTAAATGTGTAATCAGTTGAATATGTAATAAGACAAGCCAACAATTAAGCCAGCACTCCAAAGTTTTTCTTTAACAGGAGCATCTTTCGTTTCAATTAATCCAAATCTAAAAGTTGGCTCAACAGATACATGTATTTTATCTTTTAATTTATAGTCAACCCCAATACCTACTATTGGAGAAATGTCGATCTTATTAAAACCTGATGTTGAAGATTGATTCCTTTTCTCGGTTTTGCCGTCAGGATATTCTAGTTTAATGGACTGCTTTACTCCAATTAAAAAATTTGTGATGAAGCCTGCACTGGAA
>JAYVVD010000399.1:0-20190 GCA_043787295.1 Ferruginibacter sp.
CTTCCATTTAATTTCTATCAAATACCGATAACAAGATTCATTATTGGAGAATCTTTTATTGAATTCTATTGCATTTATTCCTTTAAACATAACTACATAATTTAGCTACAAAAATACTAATATACTTAGTTATAAACAAACACTATATTTACATCGGGAGTGTTCTACCTAATCCTATAAATAAAACTAAATACAAATTATGAGTTTTGAGCAATTTAAAAAAATTGGGTTAACTGTTATATAATTTTTTGCAGGATAATCTCTGTGAAGACCAAAAATTCACACCTTATATGCTGTATATGTTCTGAATATTTTTACCATATACATGTTTAATAAAATAGTGCTGTCAATTAAAAAAATATTATTGACTTTGCAATCTCTTTAAATAATGATCATGAGTATAAAAGCAATTACCGTTTTTTGTGGTAGCAAACTGGGGAAAAATCTTTGTACGAAGAACATCCCCAGACATTTGGAAAATGTTCGGCAGAAAAAAAATTGATCTATATATGGTGGTGGAAATAGAATATTAATGGGCCTATAGCAAAAGCTACCTTAAAAAACTATGGGAATATAACCGGCATTATTCCTGGGTTATTGCAAACAAAAGAAATCATACAATATCACTAACAGTAAAGCAAATTGTTGAAGGAATGGCGATTCAAAAGAAAATGATTTATGAAAGATGTAAGGCTGTAATTATTTTACCGGGTGAATACGGAACACTAGAAGAAGTTTTTGAAATGCTTACCTGGAACCAGCTAAAAATTCACAGTAAAAGATATTTATTTTAGCACTGCAGTTTTTTATAATCATTTGGTAGATCATATAACGCAGTTGCATGATGAAAGGTTTTAATACAACCATCCTGAAGACCAGCTTATAGTTATTAATGGACCTGAAGCACTTTTGAAATATATTTAAAATATTACTTCAGCTAAATAATCCTATAATGCAATGTTCTCGCTGCTCCAAAAGCAATGAATACTTTTACGAGATCTTAAATGCCTTCCGTCTACAGAGATATTATAAATCTTAGTTCTGAATTTTTATAGTACAGTTCCTCAAGTACAATATATTCTTCATGGAAGCTGTTAAGAATAACAGCCTTGTTTTAAAGTTTTAACATCATGAATACTTTTTTTAATGAACTAAAATGTAATAATCACATTAACTGAAAAGGTTTTTATTATCTTTTTACAAAGTTTTTCAGTTCCACATAATGATTTTTGTTTGAAGCATTTATATAAACCGAATAGCTTGTAGGATACCATTTATTTGTCGGTGAATATTGTGCCGGCTGCCTTATTTCTTTTTCAAATGTACCGTTGCTTTTTAAATACGCAAGTGTTATCATCGGTTCTAAAAAAACAACCTTTCCGTTATAAGAACCGTAGATCATAGTATAAGCAAAAGGCTGTCCGTTAAATTCAGGAGAAGTAACATCTACCCAATGCACGCCCATTTGAGGAACACCACCGGGGCTACGGATATAGCCAGCAGGAATGTAGCTGGCAGGCGGTAAAATATTAAACTTGCTGCTATCAACTTGGTATGGCGGAATAGCTTGTTGTTCTGCAACAGTCATTTCGTAAAAATGAAAATCAAAATGCGGAACGTTATAAATTCCAACAGGCTCATGTCCGTTTACATTCCATTCCATTTCCAAACGGTCATACGGCGTTAAACCTTTCGCTCTTTGATCAATGGAAAGCTGAAAAGTAGAAGCAGCAAAATTTAATGGGTCGGTAGGCAGATTAGTAAAAGCATTGTCTGTTATTTCCACGCCAAGTGTTAATGGGGTACCATCTTTTGCTACTGTAAAATACGAACGTGCAGTGCCATTACCCATTTGTGTTTGCACTCCGTAGTAGGTATCAGGATCATTATTTTTTTCTTTTTTACAGGAAAAGAATCCTAATAAGAAAAAGCAAAAGCCAATGATACGAACGGACTGAAGCCGTCTGCTAAAAGTTGTTTTCATCTGTATATATTTAGAGTGTTTAAATGATAGTTCAGTTTGATAATATTTGTTTTATTTCTTTTATTTTTAATTGGTTGTGATTTGAGTGATTTATTCTTTCTTTTAAGCAAATACTTTTCACATTCTAACACTGGTAGATATCGTTTTGCTTATCCTGGATGGAGGTGGAATGATTGATGTTACCACCATGGTCTTGCCATTAATTAATACGGTAGCAGTTGTTGTCATTTTTCGTGGGTTATATTGTGGTTCTAAGGTTGACTTCAACTGGTCTCCTGTTATACTCCATGTTCCCTTCATGGCAGTAATGTCCGCATTATTGGGCGCAGAGAAACTCATTGTAAATGTATGATTTGATTTGTATTCAACCTCAGAATGGCCGGCCTCTTTATCTGATTTTTCTTCCATTGATTTGCCCGTCTTTTTAGCGAATTCAGCACTATAAAAATTTTTTACTGCAACACCTTTCCACTTGCCCACTATTGATTGTGCATCGCATTTAATAAAGCCTGCAAAACCAATGGTGATGCAGATTATAATAAACAGGGTTTTTAAATTAAGATTTGTAAAAAATTTTGATTGACGTTTCATTGTTTTATTTATTTAATTGATTAAGAAATTTTTTTTGCTGATGTACTTAGTGTTGTTTTATAAAGAATGAAGTATTTAAAAATATTTCAAAGGGATCATTTTTATTACCAATGTGCCGGAGAGCCTTATCATTAATGTAGGGGGATTTACCACATACCATGTTGAATTCATTCTTTTCTTTAAATGAGCCTTTTATCATTCGCTGTGCTTTAAAACTGTTTACAACTGCATCCGTAAAATCAATAAGTGCCAACAAGGAGTTCAGTTTACTATAAGATTTTTTAACCCATTTGTAATTTTTATTAATTACAAATGGCTACCACTGAAAAGCTTACCCCATCCGTACTTTGCTGCACTTCAAAGTTTTCGCTGTTTTGTTGCGATGTGGTTGTCCATTTAACAATCCACTCAGGAGAAAGCTATTTTTTTTCATAATTTTTTTTAATACTTGATTATTTTATTTTGGATTCTATTTTTTCCACCCTTTTTATAAGTTCTGCATTTTGCTTTTGCAATGTTTCAATAATTACCTGCTGCTCCTGCATACCTTTTACAAGGGGCATGATAAACTGGCTGTAGGCAAGGCTGTAATGGTCTTTGCCATTTGCCGGTGCATGTACACCATCAAACTCATATCCTAAGTCTTTGGCTATTTTTTCTACATCCTGTGCAAGAAAACCGGTGTGTAATTGTTTCTCGCCATCATAACTCGCTGCATGAATGAAGCTATTATTAAGAATACCCGTTTTAGAATATTCATCTAATTTCTTTTCGTCAAAATAATAAGTAACAGGAGTAAGTATTTTAATAAATTCCAAACCCGGGACATTGTCTTTTATATTGTACTTAAATCTTTTATCACTTGGAAAACTATATGCAACCTGGCCCTCAATAACTGTAACTGCAGTACTACCAATGCGCACTTTATCACTTGCATTTACAACTGAGTTTGCCCCAATTGCTGTTGCATTGCTTAAATTCGAGGACCCTACATCAGCCCCAGCTCCTAAAGCGGTATTGTTAAATCCTGATGTATTTGAAGAAAGTGTACCATAACCATTTGCAGTATTATAATCTCCTATAGAATTTGAAGAAAGAGCATTAAAACCATTTGCAGTATTATTACTTCCTGTTGCATTTGAATAAAGTGACTGAAAACCATTTGCGGTATTAAAACCTCCTGTTATATTTTTATAAAGTGCACTTACACCATTTGCGGTATTAAAATTTCCGGTAGTATTTTTATAAAGTGCAGTTACACCATTTGCGGTATTATTACCTCCTGTTGTATTTGAATAAAGTGACAGAGCACCATTTGAGGTATTAGAACTCCCTGTAGTATTGAAATAAAGTGCATTTACGCCATTTGCAGTATTAAAGTTTCCTGTTGTATTGGATTGGAGTCCAGCATAGCCATTTGCTGTATTATTATTTCCTGTTGTATTTGCATTACCAGTCTGGTAACCCCAAAAGGTATTTAACAAATTTTGATCTATCCTCCCTGCTTTTTTGTTATTAACCCGTATGTTAAAAGGTACATTATCTATAGTGCCAATAAAATTGGTGCTATCAACTGTGCCTGCGTTGCCGGTTAGCAGCCATGCGTTGCTGCTGCCTGATGATGAGCCTGTAGCAAACTGTATCCATGCAGTTCCATTCCAGTAATAATAGCCTGTAGTAACAGCAGTGCCGCCGCTTCCTGCTGCGGTGGTATTGTACACCAGCAAGGATGTTGCTGGAGATGGAATAGTAGTGACATCATTAGTTCCTATAAGTGTAACCCGTGGCACCAGCAAACCTTTGTTAGGGTTTTTTACATCAAGCATTGCGCTGTTATCAGGCGTTGGTGTGCCTATGCCTATTTGTGCATTTGTTTTTGTAATAATAATAAAAAAAGAAAAGATGGCTAAAAGATAAATTTTTTTCATAAATGGTTTTATAAAGATTAATTCGAATTTATTGTTAATTGATTTGCGTTCTAAATTATATAATACGGCTTTGTTGCTGTTCATTAGCTTTATTATTTTAATGAAAAGAGTTTTTTTAAGGCTCTTAGCTGTTTGTTTTGGTTTGATAAGAATTCTATTCTTTTATAACATTTATATTATTTATTAATTTGTTGTTTTGTAACACCTGTATTATATAATTACCCGCAGCTAAATGCGCAAGTTTAATTGTCTCAGTAGTGTTGGAAGTTTTTATATTTGAAATAAGCTTACCTGAGTGATCGATCAGTCTTAACTCATTAGTTCCGGTAAGCCCGTTAACTGTTATGATATTTTTTGTGGGATTTGGGAAGGCATTTATCCTACCTTGATTACAGTTACCGGAAGTTCTTACAACCGGGCTCAGTTTGCTGTTATTATCATTATCAACCATCCTTAAACGAAAATAATTGTCTGAGCTACTGAGCATTGAATTATAACTGTAATGTTGCTCTGTACTGCTGTTAACGGTTGCAGGTAAAATGGCTATTACTGAAAAATTTACCCCATCCGTACTTTGCTGCACTTCAAAGTTTTTGCTGTTTTGTTGCAGTGTGGTTGTCCATTTAAGATTGGCTACACAATGGTTTAGCTGTACAGTAAATGATGATAAGGTTATGGGTAAAACCGAAGATGAAACAAGGGTAAGCTGAAGCATGGAAATATTACTTAACCCTGTTGTGGTTACAAAATTATTAGCAGTATCTCTTGAGGTGGCAGGGTAAACTATCCAGGAAGCGCCATTGTAAATATCAAAATTTAGCGCATTTTCATTAAGACCGTTCAGTTCTGTATCACGGTAATAAATGGTGATATCTCCGCTATAAGGCGGGGGCGGAGCCTGCAAATGAAACACACGCTGGATATACGTTGCAGGAGGCGGTGGTACAGATGTTGCATCTCTTGTAACTGCATTGGTTCCAACAATATTATAATTGACAGAAGGCGTAAGTACCAGACTGTCTATAGATAAAGTGGTGCGGCCGGTAATAAAGAAATTAGAGCCGGAAGAAATGTAGAGACCAGCCTGCGAAAACGATTGAAAGCTTAATAGACTTAACAACCCAATCAGGAGAAAGCTTATTTTTTGTTTCATAATTTTTTTTAAAAGTTTAATTATTGATTCTTATTTATTTTTGATTTTTTCGATCTGGGCTTCAAGTAATTCAACTTCTTTCTTAAGTGCTTCAATAAGTAATTGCTGTTCCTGAACAGATTTTACCAAAGGCATGATAAACTGGCTGTAAGCAAGGCTGTAATGGTCTTTGTTATTTGCAGGTGCATGTACGCCATCAAACTCATATCCTAAATCTTTGGCTATTTTTTCTACATCCTGTGCAAGAAAACCGGTATGCAGTTGTTTCTCGCCGTCATAACTCGCTGCATGAATCAGGTTATTATTAAGAATACCCGTTTTACTATATTCATCTAATTTCTTCTCATTAAAACGGTAAGTTACAGGGGTAAGTTTTTTAATAAATTCCAAACCCGGTACATTATCTTTTATATCATACTTAAATCTTTTATCACTAGGAAAACTATATGCAACCTGGCCTTCAATAATAGTAACAGCAGTATTACCAATGCGCACTTTATTGGATGCATTTACTGTAGTAAAACTTCCCAGGGCCATTGCATTGGTGAGATTACCAGATGTTACATCTGCACCATATCCCATAGCAGTATTGCCTCCTCCGGTAGTATTGGTATAAAGCGCGCCTTGTCCGGAAGCTGTATTTTGAAATCCCCCAATAGTTTGAAAAAGTGACTGGAATCCATTGGCGGTATTTGAATTGCCCGATGTGTTGGCAAAAAGAGCTCCGTTGCCTGTAGCTGTATTAAAATTTCCAAGTGTATTCAAATTAAGAGATACCTGCCCGCAGGCCGTATTATAATTACCGGATGTATTTGATTGAAGTGCGCCTTCGCCGAAGGCTGTGCCGGACAACCCACTTGTATTTCGCTGAAGTGCACCATAACCTGTTGCTGTATTATTACTGCTAGTGGTATTACCAGAAAGGGCATCTACTCCATTTGCCGTATTATTGGTTCCCGTCGTATTATTCAAAAGAGCAGATGCACCAGTGGCAGTATTTAAGTCCCCTGTGTTGCTTTCAAGTGCCCCTAATCCAATGGCGGTGTTAAACGCCCCACTTATATTCGCACTAAGTGCGGAAACACCAATGGCTGTGTTATAACTTCCGATAGTATTATTCAATAACGAACCATTACCATTGGCTGTATTAGAGAAGCCAGAAGCATTTTTATAAAGAGCATGGTACCCGGTAGCTGTATTACCGGCTCCTGTATTATTTAAGGTAAGTGCCTCGCTCCCCACGGCAGTATTTTGAGTGCCGGATGTATTATTCTCGAGGGTAAAACTACCGATAGCTGTGTTAAAATCTCCTGCAGTGTTTGATATAAGTGCTCTTACTCCGATAGCAGTGTTAAAGCTCCCGGTGGTATTGTTGCCAAGAGCCACCTGTCCGATAGCCGTGTTGCTAACACCCGTTGTATTACTCAAAAGCGCATATGCCCCGGTTGCCGTATTTGCGAGACCTGTTGTGTTTGCAGAAAGCGCAAAAGAGCCATTGGCGGTGTTTAACCTGCCCGTTGTGTTTAAATGTCCGGCATTGCTTCCAATAAATGTATTGTTGTTGCCTGCTGTAGGGCTTGCTGAATACATGTTGAATGTTCCTGTTTTCAATCCAATAAATAAATTGGTTGTATCGTCAGAAGATATGTGCAGCAAATCCAATCCTGATGCATTGCGCAGGCGAATTAAGGGGTGTACGTTAGATTGGGTAGCGTTGGCGTCAATGGTTAATTGAGATGTATCTGCACTGCCTTTAACGTGAAGTTTGCCTTCTGGTGTTACAGTACCTATACCTACCTGTGCATGTAATTTTGAAAAAAGAATAAAAAAAGAAATGATGGTTAAAAGAGTAATTTTTTTCATACAGAAATATTTAAAAAGTTCGATTTATTTATTGTATTTTTTTATCAACCACAAACTTCTAAAACAATGGATTGGTTTACACTACCCTGTTATGTAGTTTTCTAAAAAAACAATGCTGAAAGGTTCTCCCAATGTTGGAGTAGCCACTACGTGGCAAGGCTTATTCGGTCTGATTTATTTTCTTCAAAAAGATAGCCAAGAAGACCTGGCCAAAGAAGAAAGACGAAATAAAATTCGTTTTGAAAAGATTGTAGGTTAAACTATTTTAAATACAGTACAAAAATAAAGCGTTATTAAAATAGATTCTTGAGCAAAGGAAACAATTGCTGCACTTCGGCAACAAAATGTGCTATTGTGTAATGAAACTGTGTCGTTTAAAGCTCTGGCTATCTTTCATTTCCTCCCCAAACTTCCTTCATTACCAGATTAAGGTCTATTAATGCTTTTTGGCAGTCACCATGAAATGAAGAACCGTGCATAATTGCAAGGGTTTTCGGTTGAAGGTCTGCCAATAAATTAAGTAAGTTAGGCGTATTGTGAGTGTAAGGAGTATATTCCATTAGTGGACCTTTTTCATATTCAAGCATAGATCTACGAAGCGCTTAAATATCCTTATCAGTAATATCAATCACATTTCCGTTTTGATGAAATAAATCCGAGCACAGTAAAGTTTTATTTGTTTCTTCAAACATTACTCCCGCATCCCAGCCATGCGGTAAGTGGGGAGTTTTGATAAACCGATAGCTGTACTTACCTGTTTTTAAAACATCATTTCCTGCCATGGCATAAGCAGGTCTAATCGCGTAGTCGTGCATATTGACAATTACTCCCAAATCGCTGCAAACTGCTTTTGCATTTGGGGCTACTTGCAACCATTCGTTTAATGCACCACATTCGTCCACTTCAAAATGGCTAAAGCCAATCCATTTAATTTGTGATATAGGAATAATTTTGCTCACTGCTTCAGATACAACAGGAAACATTAGTCTCATTCCTGCATGATACAGCATGGGTTCATCATCTTTAATAAGAAAATGATTGAACTGTAAGTTAATTTCTTCTACAAATATTGAAATTCGGTAAACATCCGGAGCAATTTCTGAAATTTTAACCATGGTATTTAAATTTATAATTATTAAAATTTATTTGGAAGCGAACGAAAGCATCTAATTTGATAAGTTTCACCAATTTTAAAAGAGTTATATCATTAATACATTTTCGTTTTTTTTCTTTCTATTTGTGTTAGCACAATCGTCAAAAGTATATCCGATCACGGCTTGCTAATACTATATTCTAATATCAATCACAACAGATTGAAGGAGTTATTTTCGCTGCTTGCTTATGAGTTCAAAACGGGAATGAACCTGCAGGATTTCGTAAATATTTTTTACATGGTAGCGCACTGTGTCAATAGAAATAAAAAGTTTTTCGGCAATTAATTTATAGCTCATTCCGTTTACAATATTTTCAAGTATTTCTGTTTGTCTTTCATTAAGATGCGCTTGTTTTTTATCAGGAAGAGGTTTTAAACCCAAACGAAAAAGTTGTAATGTTTTACCGGCAATGATGGGCGTCATTGGTGCACCGCCATTACAAACTTCACTAATTGCTTCAAGAATTTTTAATGGTTGTATTTTTTTAAGAATATACCCATTAGCACCTGCCTGAATTGCATTAAATATTTTATCATCATCTTCAAAAACAGTTTGCATAATGATATGAATTTGGGGAAAGTGCTCTTTGATGATCCTTACGGCTTCAATCCCATTAATACCAGGCATATCTATATCCATCAACACTACTTCGGGTTCGCTATGTTTAATTTTAAAAATAAGATCAGCAGCATTGTCGTAAGTGCCTACACAAGTAAAACCAGGCATGCCATTAATTAACTGATAATATCCATCACGCAGCAAATAATTATCTTCAAAAATTGCAACGCTGATGTCTTTTGCCATGTATGCAAATATTAAATGAATTTATGATAAGGCAACTACATAAAAAGGTAGTTTAAAATTATTTAAACCGACACACGCAATTCAATTCTGGTACCCTTATTCAGCCAACTGGTTATGGTTAATATTGCATCTATCTCTTTAGCACGTGCCTGCATATTTTTTAGCCCATTACCCACTGCAACTTTCTTTTCTATTTCAAATCCTACTCCGTCATCTGTAATTATCATAACAATGATTTGTGCTTTTTTTGCAATACACACATTCACTGTTTTGCAATCTGCATATTTATAAGCATTATTAATAGCTTCTTTAAAAATGAGATAAAAATGTTTTCTTTCCCCCATCGGTAATTTTATATTTTTTACATTTTCATCTACATTAAATTGAAGAAGAATATTTTTGCCTGATAATAATTCTCCGGCAAAGTATTGCATACGTTGCAGAATATGTTCAAAATAATCGTTTTTGGGATTTACTGCCCACACAATATCATTCATAGTATCGATCATATTACGGGATGCAATGCCCATTTTTTCAAGTAAGGTTTTTGCATTTTCAATATTAGCAGGTAATTGCCTGCCAGCAATTTCGCTGTAAACCGAAATACTGTTGAGTGTGGAACCAATATCATCATGAAGGTCTGTTGCAATTTTTTGCCGCACAATGGAAAGCGCATTGCGACTGCGTTTTCGGTTATCATACACTGCATACACAATTGCTGCAACAAAAATAAACCACAATAAATATGCCCACAAGGTTTTCCACCACGGCGGATGTACAGTAAAGCTGAGCGTGGTAGTATGCAGAGTTTCAATGCCATCTGAATTTTGAGATTTTACTTGAAAAATAAAATCACCGGGAGCAAGGTTGGCATATGTAACAGAGCGATGTGTACCTGCAGAAATCCAGTTGCGATCTATACCTTGTAACTGATAAAAATATTGATCGGTACTTCTTCCGGTAAAAGAAACGGATGCGTACCCAATAGCAATTACATTTTGATTGTGCGATAAATTGATAGTTTTATTTTGCAATAGGGAATCAACAGACATATGTTGCTGATCGGCACTAAAATCTGTTATGACAACATCCGGAGGCGACAGTTTTACTTTAATACTGTCAGGATTAAAATAAATAATGCCTGAATTTGCGGATACTATAATAATCCCATTTTTTAATTTACAAAAAGCCTGTAAAAAAATATGGTCCTTAATTCCATCATTTAAATTATAATGAAATATTTTTTGATTATTTAAATTTAACCTTTCGATACCATTGTTCTCAAAAACCCAAATATTATGTGAACTGTCAGGAATACCGCCATATACAATATTTGATGATAAACCATTTGTAGTATTAAAAAACTTTATTGTTTTTGTAATCCTGTTAAACATAAAAAAACCTTTATTTAAAGTTCCGCCAATAATAACAGAATCGTTTAATGAATAAGGCGAAAAAACATGTTGTGGAAAAGCAACTTTCTCATCCATCATTTTTGTGGCTTCGCTAAATTTGTTAAGTCCGTATAAGCTGGTTGCCACCCAAATACTATTTTTATTATCTACCAATAAGCCATCAACTATTGTTGGTTCTTTAAAATTATTTCCATATAAGTTTTTATAAACGAATATTTTTTGGATAACAGCATTCCATTCAGCTAACATGCCGTTGTAAAGACCAAACCATAAATTATTTTCTGTGTCTTTAATTATATGCATAATAGTGAAGTGTTCAAACTCAGGTATTATTTTGTTAACGAACTTTTGGGTTGAAGGATTAAGAATTGAAAGCATTCCGTATTGTGCTCCTATCCAAATATTACCTTTAACATCTTCGCTAATGCACCACGCCCTGTTTAAAGGTTCACCAAATGATGAAGGATTATTTTTATCATACACATAATGATTGCGAAAAATAAAACTACTGTCATATTTAAAAATACCATTTCCCCAGGTGCTTATAAAAATATCTTTTGTGCTGCTTTCAAAAATTGAGGTAACGTTTGCAGTAAATTGTGTCGGAAGTGCCGTTTTTTGATTAAGATATTTAAACTGCTGCAGATGTGGATTAAAAATATTCATTCCCAAATCTGTATTTATCCAAATATTTTTTTCCCGGTCTTTAAAAAAACTATGTATTATTTGATCTAAATGCAAACCATATTGCGAACCGTTTTCATATTTTAATATTGAAAACCTGTCAGCTTTTTTGTCGTATTTCAATAACCCGCTGTTTTCTCCGCCAAACCATACTGTTCCATTATCATCATCAAGACAATCATGTATTACCAAATATGTTGGCGTTTTTTTTTCTTTATCTTTTTCATTTAAAACAGAATATTGAAATAATTGATTTTTTATCGTATTGTATTTAAATAAATTACCCCAATAATCAGCCATCCATAAATTACTGCTTTCATCTGCTTTAAAAAAGGCAAGAGGTTTATAACTGTTAAACAGTTTTGTGACAGCAGGATCTACCAGATATTTAATTTGTTTTTTATGATAATCAAAAGAGGCAATTTTATATGACCCACTATTTACAGAAATGAATAACCAAAAAATATTTCTTTTGTTATCATAAGTTGCTGTTGCAATACTTAAATGAACATCGCTTGTGACATTGCAAAAAAAAACTGGTTTCTCGTAGGAATAATTATATTTAAATATGTTTTTACCAGTAATGATCCAAATATTATTTTGTTCATCTTTTATCAAGCTGGCTACATTGTTTTTGTTACTATCTTCTGCATCAGTCAAATATAAACGAGTAATTTTTTGATGGTTTCTATGATAAATATTTATTCCGTTATCATTTAATATCCATATATTTTTATCATTATCTTCTAATGGCTTACCAGTCCATTCGCCAGAGCTGATTTTAGTTCCCTTATCAGGATATAAGTAAGTAATAAAATTTTTTCCGTCAAAACGTTGAAATCCGCTAACAGAGCTAAACCAATAAAAACCTTCAGCATCTTCAAAAATATTTACAAAGGGGTTTGATAATAAACCATCCTCAACAGTAAGGTGTTGAAAAACATAATTGTTTTGTGAAAAAGAATAAAAGGGAAGAAAAAAAAGAGTTACGAATAATTTTTTAAAGTGCATACAGCTTATTAATTTAATAAATTTAGACAAATTAATCTTCTAATCCGACCCAGTTACTCCTTAGCTCAGTTAGTTAGAGTATCTGGAAGTTATACTAATTCACGTATTAATGCACTGACAATAAAAAAAGGTCCCAACACTTTCCGTAAATCCTTAAGCATATGGGTCTTCTTCTTGACATTGAACCAGAGACCCTCTATGAATTATCTTTTTGCTTTACTAAACTATTGAGTATTTTTACTCATACCTTATTATATAATTATTATTTGGACAAAACGAAAAAGCAACCTTTCAAAGGCATAAGATTAATTTCAGAACGAAACATTAATTCCGTATACCAAATGGTGAGCAGAAAGGCAAGGGAAAAGTTCTATAATGATGTAACAGACATTGAAATGCAGATGCTTTCTAAATTTTGTACGGCTATTAAATTTTTTGAACTCAAAGAAATGTTTAAAAAGAATTAGATTTTATTTATGTTCAATAAAAAGTTATTTGTACGTTTTTATACAGCTTTCATAAATTGGAGCAAATGGAAGACTATTGTGAAGATATTTATGTGACTTCTTATACTAAAATGCAAAGAGTTTGAATTCAGACAGATTCAAGATTTTTGTATTGAATACCTCATTAAAACGATCGTTTTTTTACGACATGAAATGCCATGAAATTTCTAATTTGATTGAACCTTATTTGCAAATAAAGACTTTAAACATTTAAGCCATGAATACAGAAGATAGATTTGAAATTGAAGTTGCAGAAAATAACCGCACGATTTTACTTACGGTAAAACAAATTGAAGGACACGGCTTAAAAAAATATTACATTTACAATGACCGGAACGTACATCCATTTTCTTTAGAATGTTGGACAGATGATAATAAAAGATTCTTATAAACTTTCAAAAGAATTTGAAGTTAAAAATTCAATTTTGATTATTACCCATATGAAGTTGCTACCCAAAATAGGTGTAATATATAAATTATGACTTAGAACTTACTTATGATTAGATTATAACTAAAAGAAAAAAAACAAAAATTACACTCTCAGTAAATCCGATAAGAAAGTTGTCTTACAAGATTTTTTTGACAATACAACAAAAGGAACATGTCAATAGAATTAAAATGCTACATATATAAACCTTAAAACTCGAACTTTTTTTAATTCCACTTTAGGAATGTTTATTCTTTAATATTCTAAAACTTCTAATTCGCTAATCTTCTTTAGTTCCATCTTTTATTTACTGAAATTAATTGATAAAAAGCGTTAAGTTTATTTGAATTTTAAAGTGAGTAACAATGTGGCTATCACCGTGAATTCTTTCACCATTGCTGTCAAACTGTTGAGATCAAATATCACAACAATCCCTCATCAGTAAAAGAAAAATAGCTATCCTTAGTAATAGTCAATTATCTAACAAAATAACATCAATAAGTTTTAAAGCATCTTTTACTGTAGCAGTTAGAGTTTTATCATTTTGACTAGGATTTAAATTATCTCATGGATGATTATAAACAATCATAACTTCTGTAGCCATACAATGCAACGCAAGCGATGCAAGCAATTTAATATCAACAATACATTTTGTCATCATACCGGTAGTTAATATTCTCCAGCCAATTACTTTCTTGGATGTATTAAAAAATAGTGCAGCAAAATTTTCTTGTAGACAGATTAATTCTGCATTCCTAAGACTTTTTATTAGCTCGTATGCAGAGGAAGATCAAGTTATATGGTACGGTTTGTTACTAAGGGTTTATACCTTATTTCAATTTCAGCTACAGTCCAGTTTCCTATTATTTCTTTTAAGTTTTGTTATTGCCTTTTGCTCATATGTTCTTTTGAAACAACAAGTTCACTGACCTATAAAAGTAAAGCAACAGTGAAATGAAAAGCAGTAAGGTTAATTCTAAATTATTTAAGGTGTATATGTGTCTCCGTCTGTACAGTGACACTGAGTAACAGGACGTTTAAAACTGCTCATATTCTTTGTATTAAACGTAATACCGTTATTGCTAAACCCAAAAATATCAAGGAAATTATTTTTCCTTCTCAATCCAAATAATTGCTATAATCTCTTAGCTCACTTTTTAAGATCACCTATGTAATCCAAACCTTATTAATATTGAAGTAAAGACAAATTATTATGACTATGGACAAGAGTTGCTTCAAGAACTAACACTTGAAGTTCAAGTTACAAGACGGTTTTTGGAGCGCGTTCCGTTTGGCAAAGCACAATATAAACCCACACAAAAATCAGAAACATTAAGTCGTCTCGCAATTCACGTTACTGAAATTATTGCTTGGTGGACTTCGGTTGTTGGGACAAATAAATTAGATTTCATATACTCTGAACCAAAAGACATAAAATAAAAGGAAAAACTTTTGTCTTACTTTCACTACCTACTAGCAGCTGCAAAAAAATCCTTATTAAATGCCAAAGATGAAGAATTTGAAAAAGAATGGGCTATGATATACTGAGAAGACTTACTTTTTTCATTACCTAAAAAGCTTGTAGCTCAACTTTTTTGCATGAACCATTAGTACATCATCGTTCACAACTTGGAATGTATTTAAGACTTTTAGAAATATCAGTTCCTGCAACTTATGAACCTTCGGCAGATAATGAAAAAGTAATATTAGTTAACAGGTTTGACACCTATAGTATTATAAAAAACGGTAGGGCAAAAAACAGCGGGTTAGGGTGAATGCAGCACAACAATTTCTGTTATATTTGGTCACTCAAATAAAAATGAAAGCAAACGAATGAAAGAAAAAATCGTACTTAAGAAAGAAGGAAACAAATTAAATATTCTTGGCGACAACCAACTAATTAAACTAACAGGAAATAATACCAATGGAAAGTTTTTGGCAATTTACCAAGATAATCCACCTAGCACTCAAATTCCAATGCACGTTCACAAAAACGAAGATGAAGTCTACAAAATTTTAGAGGGAGAAGTTGAATTTACTGTTGGCAACAAGAAATCTATTTTAAAAAGTGGCGACACAATTTTTTTACCCAGAAACATACCTCATACGTGGAAGGTTGTAGGAACAATAAATGCAAAAGTATATTTAGATATTTTTCCAGCAGGTCTTGAAAATATGTTTGAAGAGTTAAGTAGATTGCCAGAAGGACCGCCCGACTTTCCAAAAGTTACTGCTATTTGTGGGCGATATGGAATTGAATTTGTGTAATGAAAAAATATATATTCCCACTTACATGAGGTGTGCCAAAATACGAGAATGGACATTGTAACTTGTCAAAGTTTTACTATTGTGTTATCACACTTGTTCTTGTATTTCAACATTCTTACTTTGAATAGAAGTTTTCAAACGTGTGTAGTAACTTTTCTTCTTTTAAGACGAAGGATTTTGATAAATAAGTTTGCATTGGCTAAAATGGAATTCACAACCACAAGGTGGTCTTATAAAAATGAGATCACTTTTTTTATTGGTTTTGGTTAATCAGACAAATGATTATTCAGCCAAATCTTAAACATGCTGTCATTTACTCAGTATACTTCATTTTAAGTGTGCGCCATTTGAAAAAGATTAGTGATTGGTAATACTTCCGAAAGCATGTTTATTTAAAAGCGTGATGCTAATTTGAATGATGTGAATTCTTTAAAATTATTTGCAAGTTTTTTAAAACAGTTAACTGCGGCAAACCGTTTCTTATTGACGGTGGTAGGGGAGGTGAGTTATTTTAATTTAATAAATAGTATTTAAGGTGTTTTCATTTTTTTCATAAGAATTATTAGTCATGAGGTTTCTAATGATTGCTTGCATACATCTCTAAAAATTATTTGTTATTATCTAACTTTATCAAAAGCCAGCTTCATTTTTGGCTAAACAAGATTTCTAATATCGCGCCTGCTGCGTAGCCCTAAGGTTATCTACACCCTACAAAAACGGCAGTTTTAACATTCAAATAACAAAATAAATAATTAAAAAGACAATAATTTTTATAGACTTGATAAATGATTTAGCAAGTTGTAACATCAAATTTAAAGACCAAAAAAGGAAATCTTTGTATACAATATTACTTCTAACTCTATCTAATATTTTTATGACTTTTGCGTGGTATGGTCATTTAAAATTTTAAAATATAGCTTGGTTCAGCAAATTGGGCATTCCTGCCATTATTCTTATTAGTTGGGATATTGCTCTCTTTGAATATTCTGCGCAAGTTCCTGCAAACAAAATTGGGTTAATCAAAAATGGAGGACCTTTTAGTTTATGGCAACTTAAAGTAATTCAAGAAGTAATAACTTTAATTGTATTTAATGCATTCACCCTGATTTTTTTCAAAAATGAAATGTTAAGACTAAATCACCTAATTGAATTTGGCTTCTTAGTACTTGCTGTATATTTTATTTTTAAAAAATGATTCGCAAAAACAGTCCTCATGTGAAAATTTATAAGAATATAGGAGGTTTAAATAAACTTTTATGCGAACTTAAAACAGTTGATTATGAGACGGAATAACAATGCAGCAGATAACACTAACTGTGTGAAAAACAAAATACTTTAAGCAACATTCTTACTCAAGAAACTAATAGTATCTGCGTTAATTTTTTAGTAACCGAGACATACCCATGTACGATTAACCCTGAGTTTTCATAACCTGCGGGACAGTTTTGCCAGACATCTGTTAGAGATAAGAGTAGATCATTATTAAAGAAATACTTGACCATTTTAATTTTTAAATTACACAGAGCTACGTTATATAAAAAATGATTCTTAATAAAAATTGAAAGCCAATGAGACGTTTTGCATAAGGGAAGTGCATCGCACTAATAAAAGATGTAAATTTATAACAAATTGATTTTATGATGTTTTGCTTCTGCAAACTAAATTGTCGCTTAGTATTCTGATTGTTAAAAATATTTTAGCGACAATACCAAATGCAGATATTAATCCGTTGATAATAAGGTATTTAAAAATTAGATTATATAAGGAGTTTCGCATAATATTGTGTTAGCAGCCATTTTAACAGACCACATATTATGACACAGGAAATCACGACCTACATCTACATCGGTTCGACACTTATTGCTTGTGCTGTTTACTATCTTACTTTTCGCTATCAAGCTAAAAAAATTGATATACTTGAGAAAGCTATTAAAACACAAAGCACTCTTTTGGACGACTTTGACAAGTTTAAAAAATTGTTGGACGTTGACCATTACGTAAAGAACCGAGACCTTCAACTTGAAAATCAAAAACTTGAAATGACTCGATACTTTGAAAAAGAAGCGAGTAAAATAGGTGACAGTGTTGCAAAATCTTTGAATGAAACTTACATGGAGACAAATAAAGATTTGTTGGGTATGGTTTCTGAACTTGTACAGTTTCCGATAGACATGGTAATGAAAATGTACCCAGAAAAATCTCAAAAAAATGAGAGAGACAATTTTATACTTCAGCATTATCCTCATAGTGCTTCTAGATTAATTGGTTTTTGTGATGCTGTGGTTGCAGGACAAATTCATCCCAACGTCCCGAATCAATAACATATTTTTTTTGCCAATCATATTCTTCTTGACTTTTAAAAATTGTAAAATATTCTAAGTAAATGCCCCATCTTTTATCATATTCATCAAGGTTGACAATACATATAAATGGGCCTTCTTGAACTTTTTCCCATATTGACATTTCAGACCAATGTTTTTTTATAGAATTATCAAATTTTATTTGACACGAAGAAAAACGGCTGCTAACATGGGGTTTTGTGCAAGCAGGGCTTGACGTTCGTACAATGGGCATTTGTTCTTTATTGGGCCTTTGTACGGGCTTGACGAATAAAGCCAAGCATTTGTTTATAAACTTCATCTTTAGTAATTTAATTGTACTTTAGTTTCGGGCTTGACCAGCATCTATTCCCTGCCTGCCACAAAGCCCTGTTCGTTGTGCGTCATTTTAGCGAAACACTTCATTTTCTGTATCAATAAAAATTATGACAAAGTATTTCTTATTGACAATTCTACTCTTAAATTTTATCGCCATCTCCTCTTATGGACAAGAGAATAATAATTATTTGCTTTGGAGTTCTGACCATAGATTAACGGCGAACGATTTTTTAATTAAAACAAAACAACTTGAGACAACCCCTTCCTTTGCTCAGTTTTCACTTAACTATCAAGTCGGCGGTTTTGACTTTTTGACTAAGAATTTTAATAAGAAAGTTAGAAATAACTTTATGAAATCTGCATCTTGGTTAGACACTACAATAAATTTTTCACACGAACTGAATTATCAGCAAACGCTCTTCGACATTTGCGAAATTTACGCACGACAATTTAGGAAAGCATTGAGGGACAACAAAAAGAAGCTAATAAAAGGAGTAGAAATCGTAACTAAACTGAATGCAGACTTTATGACTGAATTTTCAAAAAGACGGATTAATTACGACAGAGAAACAAAATATGGAACTGATGAGCCAAGGCAAAGAGAATGGGAGTATCAAATTCAAAAAGAGTTGACTGAACTTGAAAACTTTTCATATAGCAAGTAAAAAAACGAACGCACAACAATGGGTTTTGTGCAAATGTGGCTTGACCTTGTAGCAATCAACATCAACAATATGGCAGCATTTGTTCCGGGCGTGACAAACATCTCCAAACATTAGTTCTTATTATTTATCTTTAGCAAAAGCCAAGCAGCGGTTATGGGCGGACGGAATGCTAATGCCACACCTGCCCAAAGCCCCAACGTTGGGCGAAAGCTACCACTCTAAGATGCGTATCTACATTTACCTTCACACTTTGGATTGCTATCACAGTAATGAAATGGGCAACCCATTTTCTCATGCTTTGCTATTTGTTTTTCTATTTCATCTTGACGGATTATTGCACCATCAATATCTAATTTCAATAAAGCAAATTCAGCCGTTTCATGTTCAGTTTTTGCGAACATGACAGCATATCCGACTGCTTGTTGTGCTGTTAATAACTGACTTTTGGTAATTTTCATTTTTATATATTTTTTTTTGTAAAAAATCTTATTTATTAATCGCCTTCGCCCAACAATAGGTTTTGTGCCATTTTGGGCTTGACGGAAGTTAATAATCGGTTGTAATTCTATTTATCATTAGTCCTACATTTCGGCTTGAAAAGCATCTGTTCCCAAACGGCACAAAGCCTTAACGTTGTGCGTCATGCCTCCGGAAAAGTTCGTAGTTGATTAGAAAAATCAAATATTCAGTTCTTTTTTATTAAATTTGATATTATGAGAATAGCGGAAATGAATACTACAATTGTTGACGGTTATGTTGGACTTTTAGATAATTTAAGTACAAATAATAAACTTGACCTAATATCTAAGTTAACAGCTTCGGTTAAGACTGACTTGACCAACAAAAAATCTTCATTCAAAAAAGCATTTGGTGCGTTTGACTCAAAAAAATCTGCCGAAGAAATTATTCAAGAAATACGTAACAGCAGAATTTCTACCAGACAAATCGAATCGTTTTGAAAAAATATCTTATTGATACCAACATTGCCATTTTTTACATGAAAGGCAAGTTTGACCTCGAAGCTAAATTTGACAAAGCAGCTGCGGACAATTGCTTTATTTCTGAGATGACTTTGGCTGA
>JAYVVD010000400.1:0-4059 GCA_043787295.1 Ferruginibacter sp.
AAGTGTAAACCCGCTGTTGGCGCAGCTACAGCACCTTCATGCTTTGCATATACGGTTTGGTATCTTTCTTTATCCTCTTCCTCTGGCTTGCGTTTTATATATTTCGGCAATGGTGTTTCCCCCATAAAATCAAGCATCGTTCTAAATTCTTCATCAGTACCGTCCCATAAAAAACGGATTGTTCTGCCACGGCTTGTAGTATTGTCAATTACTTCTGCAACCAATTCATCATTTTCACCAAAATATAATTTGTTACCAACCCTTATTTTACGTGCGGGATCAACTATTACATCCCATAATTTGTTGGGTCTGTTTAATTCACGCAATAAAAAAACTTCAATTTTAGCACCTGTTTTTTCTTTCCGGCCGTACATACGTGCAGGAAAAACTTTTGTGTTATTTACTACAAACACATCTTTGTCGTCAAAGTATTCCTGAATATCGTTGAAATGTCTGTTTTCTATATTGCCCGTTTTACGGTTTATAACCATCATACGGCTGTCTTCTCTGCGCTTGGCAGGATTTTGAGCGATAAGGTTTAATGGAAGATCGAATGTGAACTGAGATAATTTCATGCAGTAATATAATTTTTAAATTGTTATTACATGCCGTGCAAAATAAACTTCTATTGAAAACAAGCCTTATAAATTAGAGAAAGGCACTTATCATGTTACGGCATGATTTTCTTAAAGTGTGCGAAGGTATGATTTAATGTTCAAATTTATATTGCCAATTTTATACCAGATATGGCATTTAGCAATTCCTTCGTATACTTTTCTTTAGGATGGTAAAATATTTCATCTGCCGAATTCTGCTCTATTATTTTGCCTTTGTTCATCACCATTACAAGATCACTTATATAATGTATAACCGCCAGGTCGTGTGAAATAAATATGGAGGTAAAATTATATTGCGCTTTTAAATCGTTTATTAAGTTTAATACCTGCGCCTGCACACTTACATCTAACGCTGAAACGCTTTCATCGAAAATTAAAAAATTGGGTTCCAATGCTAAAGCCCGGGCAATGCATATCCGTTGCCTTTGACCACCGCTAAACTGGTGTGGGTATCTGCTAAAAGAATCTGCATCCATATTTACCTGTTCCAATAAATGAATAGCTTTTTCTTTTCGGGAATTTTTATTCATACCTGTATAATGCACCTTCATTGGTTCTACAATTGCATCACCAATACTCAACCGTGGGTTTAAAGAACCATAGGGATCCTGAAAAACAATTTGCAGTTCTTTTCGTACCACACGCATTTCTTTTTCATTGTAAGCGGCAATATCTTTTTCATTAAAAATAATATTTCCGGAGGTAGGTTTTACTAATCCTAAAATTGCCCTGCCCAATGTGGTTTTACCGCAACCGCTTTCCCCTACTAATCCAACAGTTTCATTTTTATTTACTGTAAAACTTACATCATCTACCGCGTGAAAATATTCTGTTACTTTTCCAAATATAGTTTTGACCGAAGCAAAATTCACTTGTAAGTTTTCAACTTTTAAAACCGTTTGGTTATAAGATGGTACATTATTAATTAAAGTAACGCTTTCATTAATTAATTTCCCTCTCAATACATCTGCAACCACACTCAGTTTTTTTCCTTTATGCGCTGCTGAAGGCTTGCAGACGAGCAAAGCTTTTGTATATAAATGTTGGGGATGAGTTAATACTTCCTGTGCGTTTCCTGTTTCTACCAATTCCCCTTTGTACATTACAGCTATTTCATCCGCCATCTCTGCCACTAAAGAAAGATCGTGGGTTATTAATAAAATGCCCATTCCATTTTCTGCCTGAAGTTTTTTAAGCAGCAACAAGATATTTTTTTGTACTCTTACATCCAAAGCCGTGGTTGGCTCGTCAGCAATAAGTAGTGCCGGGTTACAACTCATTGCCATAGCAATCATAACCCGTTGTTTTTGTCCACCACTTATTTGGTGTGGATGACGGTTTATAATTTGTTCCGGAACAGGCAATTCAACCTTTTTAAACAATTCAATTGTTGCGGTTTTTGCAGCTTTCCTGCTTATTTTTTTGTGTAGCATCAAAGCTTCCATAACCTGAGCCCCACAAGTATGAACAGGGTTTAAGGATGTCATCGGCTCCTGAAAAATCATGGCAATTTTATTCCCCCTTAAACTTTGCATTGAGGTAGATGAAGCATTTAAAAGATCAACAAGTGTCTCTCCATCTTCACTAAAAAATATATTGCCTTGCAATTGCGCCTGTGGAGGTAATAGTTGTAAAAACGACAAAGCGGTTACAGATTTACCTGAACCGCTTTCGCCAATCAATGCTGTTATTTTACCACTTGGTATATTGAAGGAAATATCTTTTACTGTCTGGATAATTTTTTCATCCTGTGCAAATGAAATACTCAAATTTTTTATTTGCACCAATGGTAACATGTGCAAAATATTAAAATTTCAAATGCCTTACGGTTAAGCCGTCGTTCATTAATTGTTTTAATGAATCTATTCCTATTTTAAGGTGGCGCTCCACAAAATTTGCTGTGACAGATTTATCACTTGCCTCTGTTTTTACACCTTCGGGCACCATTGGGCTATCGCTTACAAGCAACAAAGCACCGGTTGGTATTTTATTGTAAAAGCCGACCATAAAAATTGTAGCTGTTTCCATATCAATTGCATAAGCACGCACTTTTTGCAGATAATCTTTAAACACTTCATCGTGCTCCCATACACGTCTGTTGGTGGTATAACAAACGCCCGTCCAGTAATCCTGTTCATAATCTCGAATAGTTGTAGATATCGCTTTTTGCAGCGCAAACGAAGGCATTGCAGGTACTTCAGGCGGAAAATAATCATTGCTAGTACCCTCGCCTCTTATAGCGGCAATTGGCAAAATTAAATCGCCAATTTTATTTCTTTTTTTAAGACCCCCGCATTTACCTAAAAACAATACTGCTTTAGGTTTTATAGCTGTAAGTAAATCCATTACGGTTGCAGCACCGGGGCTGCCCATTCCAAAATTTATGATAGTAATATTGTTGGCTGTTGCGCACTGCATCGGCCTGTCAGGTGCTACAATTTCTACATTATTCCACTCTGCAAACATGGTTACATAATTACTAAAATTGGTAAGTAAAATATATTCTCCAAAATCTTCTAATGCCTGTCCGGTATATCTCGGTAACCAATTATCAACAATTTCCTCTTTTGATTTCATACTTTTAAATTCATTTAAAAATACGATTTTATTTTTAAAGCAAAATTGCAAGTCTGTCATATTAAGTGGTTATTAAAAATGCATTCGTAGTTTGTTACATTTACAGCATATGATAAAAATTGTTTACCCGCAAATAAAGCCTGCCATAAAAACTGAAAATGAAAAGGAGTTTATTTTTTGTATTATTCGAAAACGATGGTTTACAATAACTCCTGAAGAGTGGGTGCGGCAAAATTTTTTGAACTATTTAATTCATGTTTTACATTATCCTGCCTCTTTAATTGCAGTTGAAAAAAAATTGCAGATAAGTGAAGTAAAAAAACGGTTTGATATTGTTGTTTATAACAACGCTGTCCCTTTTTTGATTGTTGAATGTAAAGAAATGAATGTGCCACTTTCTGAAAGTACATTGTTGCAAGTTTTAAATTACAACTCAACTATTCAGGCTCCTTTTGTTGTTATAACAAATGGCAATCATTGTGCGGCTTTTGAAAAAAAAGGAAATGGATTTGAGGAGATTTTTGAAATGCCGAGCTATGTTAATAGTGAATAGTGAATGGGTGATTCAAATACCCAATTCCTAATTACTTAATGCTCTTATTGCCTCCCACCCTATCATGGCAGTTTTTCTTTTTGCTCCCCACATATATTCACCAAACAACCCTGTAGCTCTTATAACTCTATGGCAGGGAATTAAAAATGCAACAGGATTATCGCCAATGGCAGAACCTACAGCACGTGCAGCTTTAGGACTATTAATTGCATGAGCAATACTACCGTAACTAGCTAAATTTCCCATAGGTATTTTTAGCAATGCTTCCCATACTTTTAACTGAAAAGGAGTTCCTTTAAGATGAAGTTTTAT